>CALBKQ010000097.1 GCA_937895645.1 uncultured Clostridia bacterium | reverse complement strand
GGTGACGCACAGGTTCGCGAAAAGTATCAGTTGAAACCAAATAAGGAATATACATATACTTTTAGAATTTCACCGATTAAATAAATTAAATGCAAAATGCAAAATGCAAAGCGCAAAATGATAAAACGGACAGATTTTTCAATCTGTCCGTTTTTGTTAAAATCTTATTTGGTATCTATAAAAAATGAATTATTTTACAAGTGCTATTGTTTCCACTTCTACAAGTACATCTTTTGGTAATTGCTTTGCTGCTACGCATGAACGGGCAGGTTTACTTATGAAATACTCTGCATAAATTGCATTGAATGCTGCAAAGTCTTCCATATTTTTAAGAAAACAAGTTGTTTTTACAACATTTTCTAAATCGCTACCTGATGCCTCGAGAAGATTTTTGATGTTCTCACAAACCTGTTTTGTCTGACTCTCAATAGTTGTTGCATCAACTTCGCTGGTTTCAGGGTTGATTGCAATTTGTCCTGATGTGAAAACAAAATCCCCTACTACCTTTGCCTGTGAATATGGACCGATTGCTGCAGGTGCTTTATCTGTACTGATTGTTTTAATCATAATAATTACTCCTTATACAAGTTTATAACCTTGTGTTGTCAATTCATTTCTAATCATTTCAATATGCTCAAAGTTTCGAGTTTCAAGCAAAATACGAAGATAACAACCGTTGATTTCTGAATTTTCAGATGCTCTTTCGTGGTGAATTGAAATAACATTACCGCCCAAATCAGCAATAATATTTGAAACGCCTTTAAGCTGACCTGGTTTGTCAACAAGCTCAATTGTAAGTGAATATGTACGACCAGATGTTAAAAGACCACGCTTGATAACACGAGAAAGGATTGTAACGTCAATGTTACCACCTGAAACAAGGCACACAACCTTTTTGCCTTTAACATCGATTTTATTAAACATTACTGCAGCAACTGAAACTGCACCTGCACCTTCTGTAACAAGCTTTTGCTGTTCAATAAGTGTAAGAATTGCAGTTGCGATTTCATCGTCAGAAACTGTTACAACCTCGTCAACATATTTCTTTACATACTCAAATGTATTAGCACCAGGCTCTTTAACTGCAATACCGTCAGCAATAGTTGAAACATTGTCGAGACGCTCGATTTTATCATCTTTAATTGAGTTATACATACTTGGTGCGCCCTTTGCCTGAACACCGTAAACCTTAACCTTAGGATTAAGTGCTTTAATTGCAAATGAAACACCACTTATAAGTCCGCCACCACCGATTGGCACTACAACTGCGTCAGCATCTGCAAGTTGGTCAAGAATTTCAAGGCCAATCGTACCTTGACCTGCAATAACATCGTCATCATCAAACGGGTGTACGAATGTATAACCTTTTTCGTCTCTTAATTGTAATGCTTTATTATATGCATCATCATAAACGCCCTCAACAAGGCAGATATCAGCACCATAACTCTTTGTTGCCTCAACTTTTGAAATTGGCGCACCATCAGGAAGACAGATAAGTGATTTAATTCCATTTTTTGTTGCAGCAAGAGCAACGCCTTGAGCGTGGTTACCAGCAGAACAAGCAATAACGCCTTTTGCCTTATCTTCTGCAGACAACTGACTGATTTTATAAGCCGCACCACGAACCTTGAAAGAGCCTGTTACCTGAAGATTTTCTGTTTTAAGATAAACCTCACAATCAGGGTTGATTTTTGGTGCATAAATCATATCAGTTTTACGGATTAAATCCTTTAATACGAATGATGCGTGATAGATTTTATCAAGTGTTACCATAATATTACTTCTTTCACTATAAAATGCGATTGCAGTTATTTTATCATATTAAAGTTGGTAATTGCAATAGTTAAATATAAAAAATAAGGGACTTCAAATGAAGCCCCTTAAAAGTTTTCTAATTATTCCGCAACTACAAAACCTTCCGCCTTACGTTTTGCCTGAAGCTGTGCAATCATATCCTTCTTTTCTTTACCAGCAATCTTATAGAAGAACATTGGAATTGAGCAAAGAAGCATACTTACACCCGGTACAATTGAAACAAGAGAGAACATCGCAAATCTCATTTCAGGTGGCATATCAAGTGCAGACACAACAGATGTTGAACTAAGCATCTGTGCAGGGTCAAGACCGATTACCATATACATAACAACAATTCCTGATGTTGCAAATGCATTACCAACCTTGTTAATGAAGCCTTGACAAGCAGCGCCAAGAGCATTGTCACGGAAGCCTGTTTTAAGCTCCATAAAGTCAAGACAGTCGCCAATCATTGCAAGGCAAACTGTATTGATAACGCCAAGTGGAATACAAGAAATAACGATAAATGGAATACAAGCGTAAAGGTTCATTGTAAACCAACCAACAATTGTTGTAATAATACTTGCTACAAAACCTGCAAGACAAGTTGTAATGACAAGCTTTTTGTAATCAAACTTTTTCATAAGCTTTGGCATAAAGAGTGTTGCGCCAAAAAGACCTACAATTGAGCTAATCTGGAATACTGTTTTAACTGTTGAAATACTGCTTTCAATAGCAGCAACTCTTTCTGCTTCAGTTGCAAGAGTTGCAAGCTCAGGGCCTATGTAGAATGAGTAACGAGCAACGTGAATTGCTGCTGCAGATACCATATAACGACCACTTGAAAGAACACCCATTAAAAGAACAAGAACGAGTGGTTTGCACTTGAACACACGAGCAAGTTGAGATGGCTCACCTGCTTGACGCTTACGAACAGGCATTTTAACGTGTTCTTTAACACCTGTGCAGGCACGAGAATATAAAATTATTCCAATACCAACTGTCACGATAGCCATAATGAGATATTTTCTCTTTTGAAGCATAAGTGGGTCAGGTGCTGTTTCTTGCTTTCCTGCCCAAGCAGAAAAGGCAAGACCAATCACAAGGAAAAGAACTTCAGGAACTGCAGAACCGATTGAGTTGAAAATCTTACTTACAGAAATAACTGAACTACGTTCTTCTGAATCAGGTGTCATAACATTTGGAAGTCCCCAGAAAGAAACGTCACCAACTGTATAAATCATACCCCAAGCAACGTAAACAATTGCTGAATAAACCATCATCGCTGTTTTATCAAGGTTAGGGCTTAAATACATAAGTAATGTTACAATACCGATAGGAATCAATGCGAAACGGATAAATGGTAGCATCTTACCACTTTTAAGATTACTTCTGTCAACAATCATACCCATAAGTGGGTCGTTGATAGCATCCCAAACACGTGCCAAAAGCATAAGCAAAAGCACGAACATTGGTGTTAACTGTAAAACATTAAGATAGTAGTCACTTATGTAACTTGACATAAGTGCATAAATCATACCCTGACCTAAACCTGCAACACAGAAAGAGGTCATTTCTTTTTTCTGAACATATTTTTTCTGTTCCATTTTTTCACCTTAATCCATTAATAATGTACTTGCAAATGTAAATTGCGCAGCGTAATATAAAATATGATTTATAAGCACATTTGCCTTTGTATTGCCACCTTCTTTGAAATAAATGTTTGAGAGCACCAAATCAGAAAGTGTAAATAATACTGAACCTGCAATAAGCGTAATAAACTCTTTATTTGCACCACAGAAAAGCACACCGTTTATTGCAGCAAACATTGTGGTTGAAAGGAAAACTGCATAAACGCCTGTAATCGGCTTGAATCTGCCATACTTTAAGCCCATTGGTTTTTCTAAAGCAAGTGTACATACCATAAAGATTACTGATGCCAACAATGTTGCAGGAACGTACCACCATTTCATTTCTGCATATTCACTGAAAATTGCAGGAATAAAGAATATATGGCCCATAATAAAGCACATAAAACCTGCGTATGTATAAATATGCTGGTGTTGTTTATACACATATTTCAAATCAAGCCAGATGTCACCCATAAGGCTGAATATGAAACCTAAAATCATAAGCACACCATACTCAAAGTGTTCTCTGTTCATTGCAAAAGCAACAAAAGCAGTTGCAATAAAACAAGCCGACGCCAAGGCTTTTACAAACATTGCCTTAAGACCGCCGACACGTACTCGCAGAATGAGGAAAACTATTGTCACAATAGCACCAACAGTAACGACACCTGCAAACAAATTAGTTAGCATATAAATCCCTACCCATCTAAATTTTCCCATGAAGAAATTATACCAATAATTACAAATCAATGCAATTATCAGTATAACCAAATTTTAGTTCTGTTTTTTGACAATACCGTACTCATCATAAAGTCTGTAATAAGGACATTGATAGTTTGATGAAGTTAGGAATCGTACCATTTCGTCTTCATCAAGATTAATGTCGCAACAATACTCTTCGAGTTCATCATCATAATAGTAATTCACACAAGTTTCGCAATTTGTTTTTGCCATATTATCACCAAAAAGATTATACCAAAAATTAAAGGTGGGAGCAAGCCCCACCTTACCTTTTATTATATATTTTTGAGCAGATTTTTCGTTAGGCAAATCCACTATAAATTGAATTGTTTTTTCGTTAGGCAATCTTGCCGAAACGAAACTGTATATAGATACTGTGAGTTGAGGACAAGGAAGCATAACGGAAAAAGAATCAATTTAGAAGAGACCGTCAATCTTTCCGTCTGCATCCACATCAATTTTGTATGCTGCAGGTACTTTTGGAAGTCCCGGCATTGTCATAATGTCACCTGTAAGGCAAACAATAAATCCTGCGCCTGCACTGAGTTTTACTTCGCGTACAGTCATTATAAAGTTTTCAGGTTTACCAAGTTTTGTTGGGTCATCTGAAAGTGAATACTGTGTTTTTGCAACACATACAGGGAGTTTATCCTGACCAAGTGCTTCAATATCCTTAATTGCCTTTTCAGCCGCTGCTGTAAAGATTACACCGTCTGCACGGTATATTTCCTTAGCGATTGTGTTAAGTTTTTCTTTAATTGAAAGCTTTTCGTCATAAAGTGGTGCAAAGTCTGCTTTGCCTTCGTCAATAACTGCACAAACCTTTTCTGCAAGGTCCATACCGCCCTCGCCGCCTTTTGCAAAAACTTCTGCAAGAGATACGGGAACTTTCATTTCTTCGCAGAACTCTTTAATATATGCAATTTCTGCGTCAGTATCAGTATGGAATTTATTGATTGCAACTACAACAGGAACATTATATTTTCTCATATTTTCAATATGAGTTTTAAGGTTTACGATACCTTTTTTAAGTGCTTCCACATTTTCTTCCTGTAAATCTGCACGTGCAACACCACCGTTGTATTTAAGAGCACGAATTGTAGCAACAACTACGATACATTCAGGTTTAAGACCTGCATAACGACATTTGATATCAAGAAATTTTTCAGCACCAAGGTCAGCGCCGAAACCTGCTTCTGTAATACAGTAATCTGCAAGTTTAAGAGCAAGTTTTGTAGCTGTTACAGAGTTACAACCGTGGGCAATATTTGCAAAAGGTCCACCGTGCATAATTGCAGGTGTATTTTCAAGAGTCTGCACAAGGTTTGGCTTAATTGCATCTTTAAGAAGTGCTGCCATAGCCCCTACTGCATTCAAATCTTTTGCGTAAACAGGTTGATTATCAAGAGTATAAGCAACTAAAATGTTACCGAGTCTTGTTTTAAGGTCAGTGATATCTGTTGCAAGGCAAAGAATAGCCATAATTTCACTTGCAACTGTAATCATAAATCCGTCTTCACGAGGCACACCGTTAACTTTACCACCAAGACCAACAATTACATTACGGAGTGCACGGTCATTCATATCAAGGCAACGCTTGAAGAGGATTCTTCTTTGGTCAATTTTCAGGTCATTACCCTGTTGCATATGGTTATCAATAATTGCGCAAAGAAGGTTGTTAGCAGCAGTAATTGCGTGCATATCACCTGTAAAGTGCAAGTTGATATCTTCCATAGGAATAACCTGTGAATATCCGCCACCTGCAGCACCACCTTTAACACCGAAAACAGGTCCCATTGATGGCTCACGAAGTGCAATACAAGCGTTTTTGCCGATTTTGTTCATTGCCTGGCCAAGACCAACTGTAATAGTTGTTTTACCCTCACCTGCTGGTGTTGGATTAATAGCAGTAACAAGAATGAGTTTTCCGTTTTCTCTATCAGCATATTTTTCATTAAGAGAAAGTGGAAGTTTTGCCTTGTACTTGCCATACATTTCAAGGTCATCAACCTCAATATTAAGTTTTTTTGCAATTTCTGTAATTGGTAAGCAAGGTGTTTGTTGTGCGATTTGAATGTCTGAAAGCATAATAATTTCCCTCCTGAATTTATTTCAGTAATTTATTTAACTTATTCATAGTTTCCTTTGTTGGCGTATCCATATTTCCGAAAGGAAACTCTATTTTCATACTGTCATATTTTGTCTGACAGATTTTTTTGAATGGTAAAAGTTCAACTTTGTCAATGCAGATATGGTCTTCAACGATTCCATTGAGTTTTTGAATGTTTTCAACCTTGTCATTGATTGTTGGAATAATAACTTGTCTTATTGTAGTTGGAATTTTGTTTTTATTAAGATATGCTAAAAATTCCAATGGTTTTTCTAAACTACAACCTACATTCTGAAGGTAATCTGCATCATTTGTATATTTGATATCAAGCAATACTCTGTCTGTTTCAGTAAGCAATCTTTTAACGCTATCGTTAAGAATACTACCAGATGTATCAAGGCAAGTGTTTATACCGTTTTCGTGGCACAACTTAAATACCATATAACAGAAGTCTGCCTGTAAAATCGGTTCGCCACCTGACAAGGTTATTCCACCTTTTTCTCCAAAGTATTCACGGTATTTTATTGCTTTTTCAACAATTTCTTCAGGTGTAAATTGCTTATCGCCCTGCATTTCCCAAGTGTCAGGATTGTGACAACACTTACAACGAAGATTACACCCTTGAAGAAACACTACAAATCGTAATCCGGGGCCATCAACTGTTCCAAGGCTTTGTATTGAGTGGACTTGTCCTAAAATACTCATAATTACATTGCCTCGTGGAATGTACGACTTATTACTTCTCGTTGCTGTGCTTTTGAAAGTTTATTAAAGTTAACCGCATAACCTGAAACACGGATTGTAAGGTTAGGGTATTTTTCAGGATTTTCATAAGCATCCATAAGTGTTTCACGATTAAGCACGTTAACGTTTATATGGTGTGCTTTTTTAGCAAAATATCCGTCAAGGATTGCAACAAGATTAGTTACTCTTTCATCTTCATCACGACCTAATGCTTCAGGTGTGATTGAAAATGTATTTGAAATACCGTCACGACAATCGTCATAGCTTAATTTTGCAACAGAGTTAAGAGATGCTAATGCACCATTTTCTTCACGGTTGTGCATAGGATTTGCGCCAGGTGCAAAGGCTTCGGCATTCTTTCTTCCATCAGGAGTAGCACCTGTGTTTTTTCCATACATAACATTTGATGTAATAGTAAGTACTGACAATGTGTGGATTGCATTTCTGTAAGTAGGTGTCTGACGAAGTGCAGTAATAACACGGTGTGTCATATCCTTTGCAATAAGGTCAACACGGTCGTCATCATTACCGAATTTAGGGAAGTCACCTGTTGTTTTGAAGTCCGTAATAAACCCTTCGTCATCTTTTATTGGTTTTACATTCGCAAATTTAATAGCACTTAATGAGTCTGCAACAACTGAAAGTCCTGCAATACCGAATGCCATAAATCGTTCAACATCGGTATCGTGAAGTGCCATCTGAATTTTTTCGTAAGCATATTTATCGTGCATATAATGGATTACATTCATTGTGTTTACATACAAATGGCTTAACCACTCAATATAAACCTGAAAACGTTCCATTACAGTTTCGAAATCAAGATTTTCACCTTCAAGTACAGGCATTTGAGGACCTATGTGCATTTTGCTTGTTGTATCATAACCACCGTTAATAGCAATAAGTAAAAGTTTTGCAAGGTTACAACGAGCACCGAAGAACTGCATTTGTTTACCGATTTTCATTGCAGATACACAACAAGCAATAGCATAATCGTCACCATAAATTGGACGCATTACATCATCATTTTCATACTGGATTGAATCAGTATCCGCTGAAACTTTTGCACAAAACTTCTTAAAGTTTTCAGGAAGCTCTGTTGACCACAAAATTGTAAGATTTGGTTCAGGAGATGAACCGAGAGTGTAAAGAGTATTAAGCATACGGAAACTGTTTTTTGTAACGAGAGTTCTGCCATCTTCACCCATACCACCAACTGCTTCGGTAATCCACATTGGGTCACCACCAAAAAGTTCGTTGTATTCAGGTGTACGAAGATGTCTTGCAATACGCAGTTTCATAACAAACTGGTCCATAAGTTCCTGCGCACCCGACTCTGTTAGGATACCTCTTGCAAGGTCACGTTCAATATAAATATCAAAGAAAGTACTTACACGGCCTAATGACATTGCAGCACCGTTCTGCTCTTTGATTGCAGCAAGGTATGCAAAATATGTCCATTGAATTGCTTCACGAGCGTTACTTGCAGGACCACTAATATCGTAACCATACATAGCCGCCATTTCTTTAAGATAACCTAAAAATGTAATTTGCTGGTAAAGTTCTTCAAATGAACGGATATCTTCTGTTTTGAAGTTACCTGTTGAACGGCGTGCCTTATCTTTTTTCTTTTCTTCAATAAGACGGTCAACACCATAAAGGGCTACACGACGATAGTCACCAATAATTCTGCCACGGCCGTAAGCATCAGGGAGTCCTGTAATTACATGGCTTTTACGGGCTGCACGCATTTCGTCAGTATATGCACGGAAAACACCGTCATTATGGGTTGTTCTGTATTTGAATTCATCTTCAACCTTATCACTTAATTTATATCCATATGCCTCACAAGCCTGACGAACCATTCGCATACCGCCGAATGGATTAACACCTCGTCTTAAAGGCTTGTTTGTTTGCATACCAACAATAAGTTCGTTTTCTTTATCAATATAACCAGGTGCATAGCTTGTAAGTGAAGATACAGTTGTTGTATCAATATCAAGCACACCACCAAACTGACGCTCAAGGGCAAAAAGCGAATTGAGTTTTTTCATCATAGAATTTGTACGGTCAGTAGCTGGTGTTAAAAATGAACTGTCACCTGTATATTCTTTATAATTTTGCTGAATGAAATCACGAACATTGATTTCATCTTGCCATACGCCTTTTTTGAATCCATTCCAATTATTGTGTTCCATAGTGCTCCTCCTATGCAAATATCTAAAAACAAAAAAGAGCAATCCAACTTAAAAAATAGGTTGAATTGCCCAGACGGTCGGCTGAATTTAGTTCGCGTTCCCTTGTGGTAATCCACAAAATCCGTCAGTTACGCAAACCAACTATATATTGTGATTAAATTATACCTTTAACACAATATTTTGTCAAGTAAAATTACTTGAGATTTGGCACTCCATTTTTGTCAAATGTTACTAATTTTATACGAGCATGGCGACAAGGGTCATAAAGTGGCTCGTCACAATAAGTGCCACATTTTTTCTCAAAATGTGAAAAAGGTCGAGCATGATAAACTATAAGCAAATCACCATTTTCGTCAACTACAAAACTGTTGTGACCGGGACCTGCTTGGTCTGTTAAATCTTCAGTTTGCAATGCTGGTACTGGAGATTTCGTCCAGTTGTTTATGTTCATTAAATCGGCGTTTTTGTCAGCATAAACCATACCCATACAATACTCTGCACCTGTACCCGATGCAGAGAAAAATACATAAACTTTATCGTCAGTTTTGAGCACTGCAGGACCTTCGTTTACACTAAAACGAATCTTCTCCCAATCGTATTCGGGTTTTGTAAGTAAAATTGGTTTTGAAATGAGTTTGTTAGGCTCCTTTTCGTTGATTTCTGCCATAAAAAGTGATGAATCGCCTAGTTTTTCTGCCCAGATAAGATAGTGCTTACCATTATTTTCAAAATATGTCATATCAAGTGAAAACTCAGTAAATGAGTGGGTGTCACCTTCACTTGCCTTCATTTTGCCAAGTTCAATCCACTTATCATTTATCGGGTCTTGCCCCTCACAAACGAGAACAAATGGACGAATATTCCACACATTTTCTTTCTCTCCTGCTGCAAAGAAAATATACCATTTCCCTCCGATATAATGGATTTCTGGTGCCCAGATATGCTTTGACATTACGCCTTTATTGTGAGCTTTCCAGATTGTATGTTCCTCTGCTGTTGTAAGACCGATTACAGTATCACTTTTTCGCAAGATAATACGGTCATACCCTACGTCAACATTCATAAAGGCTGGGTATGATGCTGTAAAATAATAAAATCCGTCAGGACCTTTTGTAACATAAGGGTCAGCGCGTTCGGGCATAAAAGGATTAGGGTATGAATTCATAAATATCACCTGATATAATTCTATCACAAACAAATATGAAGTTCAATAAATATTCTTTAAGGTTCGAATCCTTTACCCTTTTTAGACAAAAATAAAAGACAAGCCAAATGACTTGTCTTTATTTTTATGGCTGGGGAATAGGGATTCGAATTATAGACTTACAATGCGAATGAGGTATTCGCATTGTTCTTTTGGCTAAAAACAATTCCCCGAATTGTTTTCTTAACGCCAAAACCCTCTCGGGTTCGAACCCTATTTACATTCTAAACAAAAAATAAAAACGGACACCTATCGGCATCCGTTTATATTTTTGGCTGGGGAATAGGGATTCGAACCCCAACAAACAGAGTCAGAGTCTGTCGTGCTACCGTTACACTATTCCCCAACGAGCAAAAGCAATTATATATCAATGCTTTGTAATTGTCAAGAGTTTTTTAAGATTTTTTTATGAATAGTGCATTTCTTTCAAAGTTAATTCAATGCCATCGGCTATAGCTTTTGCATATTCGTTTATATTTTCGTCGTATTTTTTATTGTCATTTTTATTTGAAATAAAGTCGATTTCAGCAAGGACAGAAGGCATTTTTGTGTGACGATTTATATAATAATTCATATCTTCGCCATCACGATAACCTGTGTGTATTCCCCTGTTTGTTATACTTAGAGTGTCAAGGCAATCAAGGATATTCTGTGCTAAAAGTGTATCATCAGTAGGATTACTTGAATGCACCCACATTTCCATTCCCGTAGCATCTTTTGACGTGCTACTGTTTCTGTGAATAGAAACAAAAAGCGACGCTCTCGCCTTATTTGCAATTTTGCATCTGTCGGCAAGGGAAACGTCGCTGTCATTATCTCGAGTCATAACAACGGTGTACCCTCTTTCTTCCAAAATATTGCGGACAAGTAGGGACAGGCGAAGTGTGTCGTCTTTTTCAAGGCGACTACCAAGTGTTGCGCCGGAACTACTGCCCCCATGGCCTGGGTCAATACACACAGTTTTTTTATCGGGGACAAAGTTCAGTTGCTGAAGTTCATAAATAACTTCTTCGCCACCCACAAGCACTAGTGCCAACACTGCACAAATGCTTAATGAAAACAATGCTATTATTGGAAAAAGAAAAGATTTTCCGTTGTTTTTTACTCTTAATTTTTTCATATTTTCATATTAAAGATTTGAAAACTTCTCTTTAATCTCGGCTGCTCTGCCACAAGTCATTCTACCCTCAGGACAAGCACCTACAAAGCAACTCGGTCCATAAAACTTGAAGATTGACGGTGCAACTTTGCGAAGTTTAGTAAGAGCATCTACTGCATACTCCTGAATTTCCCACTGCGCACGAGTACAAGAGCGAAGTCGCAAGAATAAAAGAAGTTGTCTTGCATTCATAGTTGTTACAATATCAAGTGTATTACCTGAAAGCTGATAATATACCAAAAGTTCTTCGGCCACACCAAGATTTTTAAGTCTTGCGTATTCATCTGCTGTCTTTTTGAAAGCATTTTTGTATTTTTCAAGAAGTTCAGGCTTATCACGAAGTACAGGTGGAATAATAAAACTCATTCTGTCTGTTTTTGTAAGTTCAGGGATTTCAATAGACTGTATTCTGTGACGGGCAAAGTGAGTAATACAAGAGAGGGAAACATTGTTAAAACGGAATGTATAGTTTGCACACTCAAGAGCCCGAGGTCTCTTGCACTTAACAACTGCCTCAACAATTTTTTCAACAGTTTCGTTACTTGAAATAATGCTTTCAATCTGTTCTGTTGAACAATTTTTATTTGAAATAAGGGCATTTCTTGCAACGCATTTTGCAGCGTCAGGTGTATATGCCAATAATTCAACAGGAGTTTCGGTGTGTACAGGTTTAATGTCAACAAATGAAAGATCAGGAACATCATTAACTACTCTGTCAGGATTAAAGCTTGACATAATTCCTGGTGCTTTTTCTTTTGCTTGTTCGTAAAGTTCAAGACCTAATTTCTTGATTTCAGGATATTTTGCACCTCTGCCACAAATCATAGCAGTAAGCATATTCAAAAACTCTCTACCATTTACACTGCAGAAGAAGTTACTGTAAAGACAATATGGCAATACAAAACGAGCGTCTTCACGAAGCACACCATTAGCACAAAGTTCGTCATAAAGAGCAAACATTTCGCTCATGTGCTCTTTATATGACTTTTCAATTTCTGCATTATTGAATTCAGGCACATAGAAACCTGCGTCGCTGAAATTTACATATCGTCTTGACTTAACTGTATAAGATGCAAGTCTGAACTCGATAATAAACTGTTCAACAACTGCAGTTACATTCTGGAATGCAAGTTGAAAATATGTATGTTCAACTGTACTTGTATGACCTGACGCAGTAACTTTACCGATAAGGTTTGCGTTTTTCTCTCTATCCTGAGATTTATCCCAGATTGAAAGTGCTGTACCCTCTTGTGTTGAAATTCGACCACTCGCAGCAGTAACCTTTTCATCAGTATCAGTCATACCAATAATAAGTGCTGTGCTTTTATTGTAATCGTATGCCATAAAAATCCCTCTTTTTTCCTATATTGTTATAATTGTAGCATAAAAGAAATGAGTATGCAATAATTGATTAATTTTTGACAAATTTAATTGTATTTTATATTGTATTATAAATAATTATTTGCTATAATGTAATCTGTATAATTATGAATAGTGGTGTATTATGTATGAATAAGAAAATGATAGTAATTGAAGGTCTTGACGGAAGTGGTAAATCAACACAGGTTGAACTGCTTAAATCCAAATTACAAGACAACAGCATTGAAATTAGACAGATTAAACTACCTGATTATGATAACAAGTCAAGCACACTTGTAAAAATGTACTTAAACGGTGAGTTTGGTAGCAATCCAGCAGATGTTAATATTTATTCTGCATCACTTTTTTATGCAGTTGACAGATATGCAAGTTATAAAAACATCTGGGGTGAAGATTATAATAATGGTACACTTATTCTTGCTGACCGTTACACCACATCAAACGCAGTACACCAGACAGTTAAACTACCTCGCGAAGAATGGGACAAGTATCTTGACTGGCTTTTCCATACAGAATATGAAATGATGGAAATTCCAAAGCCTGATTCAGTTATTTATCTTGATATGGATGTTGATATTTCACAGCGTCTTATGTCAAAACGCTATAACGGTGAAGAAACAAAAAAAGATGTTCACGAGGCAAATGTGGGTTATCTTAAAGCTTGCCGTGAAGCAGCACTTTATGCAGCAGACCGCTTCGGTTGGAATGTAGTAAAATGTTTTGAGGGTGACGAACCTTTATCAATCGAAGAAATTGGGAACACTATATACGACATTATTAAGGAGATTTTATAATGGAGTTTCACTCCCCTACACTTGCAGACGCTAATTGGGTAAAAGAAGCATTTAATGCAGAGCAGACAGACTGTTGCGAATACTGTTTTGGCAATATTTATATGTGGTCACAGATTTACCAAAACAGAATTTGTGATGACAATGGCATTTTCGTTTCTGCCGATTTTACAGACACACCTGTATTTTGCTATCCTATTGGCAAGGGCGACAAAAAATCTACAATCAATAAGTTAATTGAATACACAAAAGAAAAAGATATTACTCTTGAGTTTTTTGGACTTACAGAAAAAGACAAAGATGAACTTATGTTTCTTTTTCCAAAACAATTTGAGATAACAGAAACAAGAGATTATTTTGACTATTTATACACATCAGAAAGTCTTGCAAATCTTGCAGGGCGTAAACTGGCAAGTAAAAGAAATCACATTTCATTTTTTGAAAAGACTTTTGATTGGAAATATGAGCCTATAACTCCTGAAAATATAAGTCAATGTGCTATTCTTAACGAGCATTGGGAAAGACTTAACAGAGAAAAAAATCCTGAAGAAATTGGCGAAGAAAATGAAGCTATCAAAATTGCGCTTGACAATTATTTTGATTTAGGTTTTGAGGGTGGAATACTCACTATTCAGGGTGAGGCTGTTGCCTTCACATTCGGGGAAAAGTTAAACGACAATACATTCTGTACTCATGTTGAAAAGGCCTATGGTAACATTCGTGGCGCTTATCAAATGATAAATCGCGAGTTTGCCCGTCAACTTAAAGATAGATATGAGTTTATAAATCGTGAAGAAGATACGGGTAGTGAGGGTTTACGAAGAGCAAAACTTTCCTATCACCCACATAGATTGATTATTAAGTATTCAGCAACTTACAAAGGTTAATTATGATTGAATTTGCAAGTAATAAAAATAAAAAAGAATTGCAGTCCATTTGGCAGATGACATTTTTAGAAGACTCAAAAGTTATTGACAACTTCTTTGACAGTGTTTTTTCTTCCGTTGTAACTCCCGTTATAAGAGTTGATAGTGAGATTGTTTCATCACTTTTTCTACTTGATTGTAGCATTGGCAATTACAAAGGCAAGTGCGTTTATTGTGCTATGACTAAATATAGTGAGCGTGGCAAAGGTTATATGAAAAAACTGCTTGACTTTTCTTATGATTACTGCCGTAACAACGGTTTTGATTTTCTTTTTCTTGTACCTGCAGAAAGTTCCCTTTTTGACTACTATAAAAAATGTGGATTTGAAAATTTTGGTGTTCACAGAAAGCATATTTTTGGCGGAATCGTACCAACTACAAAACAAAAACTTAATTTTGATTGTGCTATTGAGTTTGAGCAATCAGTTTATGAGTTTTGGAAAAACAGTTGTGTAATCTACGGTGGGGAAATCTGTGATTTTGGTCTTTGCTTTGATGATGATAAAACAATAATCAGAAACGCCAAGTGTGACTATACAGATATTCCTGAAAAACATAAACAAGACGGAAACATTATTCAGGGCAATATTACTTTTGGCGAAGAGTGTTACCCTGCTATGATTAAAACAGAAAATAAAGATATTAAAGATTTGTGTTGCTATGTTGGCATCACTTTGGAGTAATAATTATGATTTATGTATTTTTAGCAAATGGATTTGAAGAAATTGAAGCATTAGCAGTTGTTGATGTGCTTCGTCGTGCAGAGTTAGATGTTCTAACAGTTGGTGTAGGTGAAGATTTTGTAATTGGTTCACATCAGATTCCTGTTGCTGCCGATATTTATGAAAGAGATTTAGTCCTTGACGAGAGAATTGATGCTATTGTACTTCCCGGTGGTATGCCCGGTACATTAAATCTTGAAAAAAGCCCTGTTGTGCAAAAGGCTATTGACTGGGCAGTGGAAAACAACAAGTTAATCTGTGCAATCTGTGCTGCACCGTCAATTTTAGGTCACAAAGGAATTCTTAACGGCAAAAGTGCTACTTGTTTCCCTGGATTTGAGGAAGAACTTTTTGGCGCAAACATCTCAAAAGATTTTGTAGTAAAAGATGGTAATATTATTACTGCAAAAGGCATGGGTAGTGCAATCGAGTTCGGTTTGCAGATAGCAGAAATCCTTACGAATCCACCTGAAGTCAAGAAAATCAGAGCATCTTTACAGATTTACAATGGATAAAAAAACAATACGCAAAACGCTTTTAGGTAAGCGTAGAGAAATACCAGTTGACAAAAAGGTAATATACGATAAAAAAATCAGCAAACGCATAACGGATAGTGATTATTTCAAAAATGCAGAACAAGTACTTGTTTTTGCATCTTCTGCTGACGAGTTTGATACCCGTTACATAATTGAGCGTTGCAGATTTTTATATAAACGAGTTTTCTACCCTGTTTGCGTTGACAATGTGGGAAACATGGAATTTTTGAAAGTTGAAAGCGCTGGGGATTTGCAATACGGAATGTATAACATTCTTGAGCCGAAACCCACCTGCAAAAAATATATTCCAAAAGAAAATGACATTGTAATAGTTCCTGCATTATCAGTTGATAAAAGCGGAAACCGCATTGGTTACGGCAAGGGCTATTACGACAGATTTTTGAAAGATTTTAATGGTGTGAGTATTTGTCCTTGCTATGAGGAAATGGTGACAGACACACTCCCTACCGATGAAAACGATATTAAAATCAATATTCTTGTTACACAGAATCAGTTAAAGGAGGTAATCCTGTGAATAAATTTTCAGACGGATTTTCCGACAATTCTTATGAGGAACTCTTAAATCAATATGCAGGTGAAAGCCTTGGCAGTAAATCAAAGGCCAATGAAGATGTGAAAACATCTGCACCTGTAAAAAAAGCACCTCAAGCACCTGCTTATGAGGAGCCTGTTTTTAATATTGATACAAGACGCAGACAGAAACCTGAAATAAAAAAAGACTTAGATATTGACCTTATTGCACCTTTTGAGAGTTCTCCAAAGAAGCCTCAACCTATAATCGAGAAAAAATATGAACCCCAGAAATCTGTGCGCAAACCAATAACAAATACAATGGAGTTCAGTGCTAAAAAGAAGATTTCTGTGTCATCTGCCAAAAGTTTTGTTGCAGATAAATTCAAGAAGGTTGACGCTAAAATTGAAAGTGCTACCACTGACAATAAAGGTCCTAAACCTGAAATTATAATTAAAGGCAACGGTAAAACAAAAATTGACTTGAGCGCTTTGAAACTTGTTATATTAAAGTCTTACAAAGAAAACAAACAGCTGTTTATAATGTTTGGTTGTTGCTTACTTGTGTCAATTATTCTTGCTTCTTGTGCACTAAGTTGTATTAACGATGTTCTTGCAATGAACCGTGATGATGAAGAAACAATTGAAGTTGTACTTCCTAACGATGCTAACACTTTCAAAGCAGTCAGAGCGCTTGATAAAGCAGGACTTATAAAAAACACTATGTTCTGTAATCTCTACCTAAAAATAATGGGCTACAGTGACCAAAACTACTTGCCTGGTGTTTATTACTTTACTGAAAATATGGGTGTTGAAAAAATGATTGCCCGTTTCAAAACCAGTTCTACACGCGGTGCTGTAATCAGTGTTACAATTCCTGAAGGCTACACAATTGACCAGATTTTTGAACGTCTTGAAAAGAATGATATCTGTAAAAAAGAGGCTCTTTACAAAACTATTGACAATGTTGATTTCGGTGCCGAATACAGTTTTCTTGCTAATCTTGACGAGGCTGAAAATCGTTACCATGTTCTTGAGGGCTATATGTTCCCTGCAACTTATGAGTTTGAGCAAGGTGCTGACCCTGCAACAGTAATCCGCAAGTTCCTTGACACATTCAAATCACGTTGGTCAGATAAATATGAAAAACGAGCAAAAGAACTTTCAATGAGTGTTGATGATATTATTACAATCGCATCAATCATTGAAAAAGAAGGTGCAAACTCTCAACAGTTCAAGTTGGTTTCTTCTGTTCTTCATAATCGTCTTAACCGTTCAGGACTTTATCCTACTCTTGAATGCAACTCTACTCAGGACTATGTTACAAATACAATTTCAAAGCGTATTACAACTGCTGCTGAACTTAACCCATATATTGTAAACTATAGCACTTATGAAAGTGCAGGTTTACCACCCGGAGCAATCTGTAACCCTGGTGCAGCAGCTATTGAAGCAGCACTCTACCCTGATTCACATCAATACTATTTCTTCCGTCATGATAAAAATGGTAAGATTTATATGGCTACTACTGTTGAAGAACATAGTGCTAACGGTAGACTTGTTGAAAAGGTAAACGCAGAGGAGAACTAAAATGATAATTCCCGAATTATTGGCCCCAGCAGGTGACCGCGAAAGACTTGAAGCGGCACTTATGTATGGTGCTGATGCAGTATATTTAGGTGGTGACGCTTTCGGTATGAGAGCAGCACCACAGAACTTCAACTTTGAACAATTAGAAGACGCTGTTAAACTTTGTCATGCAAAAGGTGTAAAAGTATATCTTACTTGTAACACCCTTGCGAGAAATGATGAGATTTTAATACTCCCCTCCTATCTTGAAAGATGGGCAGAAATTGGTGTTGACGCATTTATTGTTGCCGATATAGGTGTACTCTCGCTTTGCAAAAAGTATGCACCTAATGTTTCTGTTCACATTTCAACACAGGCAGGAATTGTAAACTATGTTACTGCAAATGAGTTTTATAATATGGGTGCATCCCGCGTTGTTACGGCAAGAGAGTTGTCAATGACTGAGATTGCAGAAATCCGTGCAAAAGTCCCTAAAGACCTTGAAATTGAGTGTTTTGTCCACGGTGCAATGTGTGTTTCTTTCTCGGGCAGATGTTTACTTTCAAACTATCTTGTAAACCGTGACGCTAACCGTGGTGAGTGTGCTCAACCTTGCCGTTGGGAATACGCTATTATGGAAGTCAAGCGTGACGGAATGTATTTTCCTATTCAGGACAGTAAAGAAGGTACATATATTCTTAACTCAAAGGATATGTGTATGATTGAGCATATTCCAGAAATGGTTAAAGCAGGTATCAGTAGTTTTAAGATTGAAGGTCGCGCAAAATCTGCATATTATGCAGCAGTAATTACTAACGCTTACAGAGTTGCTATTGACGAATATCTTAAAAATCCATCAATGGATTACACCCCACCACAATGGGTAATTGACGAGGTTTATAAAGTAAGTTATCGTGATTACTGCACAGGCTTTTATTTCAATGCGCCTAACGAAGATGCAAACATCAGTTTTGAAGGTGGATACAAACGTCATTATGATGTTATGGCAGAAGTTAAAGGCTATGAAGATGGTTACATTATTGCAGAACAAAGGAACAAGTTCTGTAAAGGTGATATACTTGACGCACTTCAACCATCTACCGAACCTGTTGTGTTCACAGCAGAAAAAATCTTTGACAAAGACGGCAATGAAATTGACGCTGCCCCTCACCCAATGATGACTGTAAAAATCAAAAGTGATTTGGTTTTACCTGCTGGTACGTTGTTAAGAAAAGAGAAATAAGGTTATTTTATGTTATTAAAAGTTTTATTAGTGCTTTGTTATGTATTGTTTTTTATTTTTGTGCCTTTATATGACAAAGCATACTGGCCTGAGCCCACAAAAAAATCCTTAACTTGTAAAATGATTGCAGCAACTGCTTTTGTTTCGATTGGTGCACTTGGAATGTTTATAACTGACAATAAATCTGACTATGCAACCACTATGCTTATAGGGTTAGTGCTTGGTTGGATTGGTGACTTATTTATGCACATTCCTCACCCACCCGGAAATCCAAGAATGTCTGTGGTTTATGTTGGTGCAGCGTCATTTTTAATAGGTCATATTTTCTATGTTACAGCGTTTATCAAGTCCACTATTGCGCTTACGCCAGACTATAGTTTCTTTACAATTCCTGAAATTATTGCATTCTTTGTGATTTTTATTGCTTTTGCACTTATGCTTGAGCCTGTTTTCAAATTCAAATATGCAAACAAGTTTATGAAAGTCACATTACACTTATATAGCGTTTTTCTTGTTGTAATGCTTATAAAATCTTGTATTTTTGGTATTAAATATTTTATAAGTGGTGCAGAAAATGGAACTTTAGCTATGCTTATTCTTATAGTGGGTGCAATTTTCTTTTTTATTTCTGACTTTACTTTAGGGCTTCGTCTTATCGGTGGTGCAAAGGGCAATAAAACCGTTAAAACTATTAGTCTTTACGCATATTTTATTGCACAATTATTACTCGCGACATCAATTCTTTTCGTACAAATATAAGAGGTATTTATGAGACCAAGAAAAATTAGAAATCTTACAACACGACGTGAAAATTGCACAGATTTAAGAATACCTTACGAGCTTAAATCTTTTGATTTTCGCACAAATGAAGAACACGAAAACTTTTTTGATTTAGATGAAATTTTTGGGCGCACAGCGCCTGTTGTCATGGAAATCGGTTGTGGTAAAGGTCAATTTGTTTGCGAATATGCAAAAAGGAATCCCGACAAAAACATTATTGCTATTGAATGTGTGCCAACTGTTTTGGTTGAGGCTTGTGAAAAGGTTAAAGAAGAAGGCATTACTAATATTCGTTTTCTTGAAATGAGAGCCGAATATCTTCCTTTGTTTATTAAAGAAAAAAGCATTACTGAAATCTATCTCAATTTCAGTACACCTTACCCTAAAAACAAGCATGAGTGTCATAGACTTACATATAAAGATTTTCTTGATATTTACAAAAAACTTCTTGTTGACGATGGTTTTATTGCACAGAAAACTGACAGTCAAGGATTTTTTGAATACTCACTTGAGAGTTTTTCACAAAATGGATTTGTGCTTTCCAATATTTCTCTTGATTTACATAACAGTGATTTTGAGGGCAATATTGTTACTGAATATGAAAGTAAGTTTGTAGGTCAGGGGTTACCTATTTATAGACTTGAAGCAAAATTAAAATAAGGCGGGGATTAAATGCATACTAACACTATTCAAACTCAAAACGAACAAAAACACGTTGGTAAAAGTGAATTTGTCTTTTATTTAATGGCAATATTCTTTTACACAATGATTACCGGTATGGTTGGTAATTACAAGCAAGCATATCTTGTAAATGTATTGGTGCTAGAAAAAGAAACTATTGCATTTTATAACGGATTTTTAAGTATTGCGGGCTTTGTAATGAGTTTCTTTACAGCTATGTATATTGATGGACATAAGCCTTCTAAAAAAGGTAAATTCCGTCCTATTGGTACATTTATTGCAATACCTTGTGCAATATCTCTTATTTTAACATTCGTAGCACCAAGCGGACTTAGTTCAACACTCTTATTAATCTATTTAATCACAATCGGTCTTGCATACACATTCTCAACTCAATTAGGTAATGTTTTCAATCTTATTGCAAATGTTATGACACCTAACAACAAAGAACGTGACCAAGTACTTTCATTCCGCAGCATTTCAAGTGCTGTTGGTAACTCTGCACCACTTGTTGTTGTGCTTGTTATCAGTGAAATTCTTAAGGCAATTAAAAAGAACAATCCGGAAAGTCAAATGCATGTTGAAGCTATGCAATATATTATTGGTGCATCTCTTTGTGCGGCTGTTGGTGCAATAACAATGCTTATTGGTATGCGACTTGTTAGAGAACGTACCGTTTATAGCCAAGAAAAGAAAAATCCATTAATAGGTATCAAAGATATTCTTGCAAATAAATATGCTTGGGTTATTATTGTAAGTGAATTTATAAAGAATTTTCGTGGAATTGCAACATATATGGGTATTTTCCTTGCAGCTGCACTTTTAGGTGACTCAGGTAAATTCTTGTTCTTTGGTCTTCCAACAGGTATCGGTACAGCTGTTGGTATGCTAATTATCAATTTCTTGCTCAAAAAATTCAATTCAAAACAGCTTTATATTGCATCAGGTATTTATTCAATCATTGCAAACACAGCAGCTTTTATAGTAGGTTATATTTATTTCAACAATCCAACAACAATAATGCAGATTGTATTTATTGTATTCTTGTTCCTTATTGGTCTTCAGTTCGGTGCTTCAAACCTTCTGCCTTCAATGTTCCAAGCAGACGTTCTTGAAACAATTGAACTTAAAACAGGTAAACGTCTTGACGCAAGCTTACCATTTGTTATTGGTATTGGTACAATGATTAGTGGTACTATAGCAACAACTGTTTCCCCACTTATTCTTTTAGGCGAAGATTCAATCATCAAATATATGCAGCCTGAAGACGGTATCTATCCTGAACAGAGTACATACACAAAAATTGCAATGCTCTTCTTCTACACAATTTTCCACGGCATTATGATGCTTCTCGCAGGTCTTCCATTCCTTTTCTATAAACTCACCGGTAAGACAAAAGAAGATGTTCATGAAGCAGTACTTAAACAACGTGCAGAAATGGCAGAGCAACAAGATATATAAAAATTAAATAGCCATATAGCAAAACGGAGAGTGATATTCACTCTCCGTTTTTTGTTAGATAAATTATAATTTATATTTCTCTTTTTGAATAAACGCAACCGCAATAATTTTGTCGATACAAACTATATTTTTTACTTAACTCTATTGACCGTTTATAGCCCTCTTTTTTCTTGAAGTCTGACGGTAACCAATCAATACCATATTTATCACTTAATTCAATACCAATTTCGTTGATTTTCTGTGAATCTTTAAGTGGGCTTATTGTAAGAGTTGTGGTGAAATAATCAAAGTTGTTTTGTTTTGCTTCTTTTACTGTTTTTTCAAGTCTTAAACGATAGCACTTAAAACAACGCTCGCCACATTCACGGCAATCTTCAAGCCCCTTTGCCATATCATAAAACTTTTCACTTTCGAAGTGGCAATCAAGCATATTTACGGGATACTTTGTTGTCATTTCGCTGATTAGTCTTTTCTGCTCTGCTTTGCGTTTTTCGTATTCAGTTTCGGGGTAGATGTTGGGGTTATAATAAAGCACCGTAATCTCAAAAAACTGTGAAAGATACTCAATACAATAACTACTGCAAGGGGCACAACAAGAATGGAGAAGAAGTGTTGGCACTTTATCTCCTAAAGTTTCAATAATCTTATCAAGTTGTTTTTGGTAGTTGATTTTTTGCATAAAATCCACCTTTACATATAATAACGGCGGGGGCTTGACCCCGCCCTACCATACCATATTAGTTTTTATTCTTCGTTTCGTTTTTCTCGGCGTTCTCGCCATGTAAGATTATCTTCATCAACTTCTGTTTTTTTCTCCAATGGAAGAATTTCAACTTTAACCTTACCAATTCGACGGTCTTCAACATTAAGGACTGTGAATTTAACATTTTCAAACTGTACTTCGTTCATTTCACCGTCTTGTGGAAGGAATCCAAGTACACTGATAATATAACCACCGATTGTGTCATAATCACCTTCAGGGAACTTTTTGCCTGTATGCTCTTCAACTTCTTCAATATCGGTAATACCCTCTACCTCAAAAGTTGTGTCATTGATGATTGAGATTTCTTCATCTTCTTGGTCGTATTCGTCCTGAATATTACCAACAATAGATTCAAGCAAGTCTTCAAGAGTTACAATACCTGCTGTTCCACCGTATTCATCAACAACAACAGCCATCTGTACTCTTTTTTCTGTCATTTCAGTAAAAAGTTCACCGCAACGCTTTGTTTCTGGTACGTAGTATGCAGGACGCATCATATCTTTAACAGTTTTTGTTTTAGGGAGAGTTGTGCCAACATACTTAAGGAAGTCTTTAATATAGACAATACCAATAATATTATCAGGGTCTTCTTTATAAACAGGGATTCTTGAAAATCCGTTTTCGATTGAAAGTTTAACTGCCTCAACTAATGGCTCTTCTTCATCAACACAAACCATATCAGTACGGTGAGTCATAATATCGGCAACGTCAATATCGTCAAACTCAAAAATGTTGTTAATCATTTCAATCTGAGTATCTTCTATAACGCCTTTTTCACCACCAACGTCAACCATCATTCTGATTTCTTCTTCAGTTACAACTTCTTCGTCAGCGTGTGGGTCAATACCAATAAGTCTTAAAACTGTATTAGTTGAAAATGCAAGGAATTTTACGATTGGTTTTGTAACCTTTGCAACAAAAACCAGAATTGGTGCCGCCATAAATGCCATTTTTTCAGGCTTATTCATAGCAATTTTCTTTGGTACAAGTTCACCTAACACAAGTGAAAAATATGACATAATAAGGGTAATCACAACTGTTGAAAATCCACTTATAATACCAACAGGAATCACATTCACAATACTTGTTTTTGCAATTACATTAGTAAGCATCTCTGCAAAGGACTGTGCCGCAGTAGCAGATGTTAAAAATCCTGCCAAAGTAACGCCAATTTGAATTGTTGACAAAAATGAACTTGTGTTTTCTGTAAGTTTTTTAATCTGTTTTGCTTTTTTGTTACCCTGTTCTGCTTGTTTTTCAATTTTATTGTCATTAAGAGTAACGATTGCCATTTCTGACATTGAGAAGAATGCATTGACAAAAATCAATGCGAAAAGAGTTACTATTTTAATAATAATACTCCCAGGGTCCGTGCCCATGTGACAAAACCGTCCTTATAAATAATATAGAGATATTTACAAAATATCATTATGTATTGTATAACAAAATATACCTTTTGTCAAATTAATATATTCCATTTAATTCCACATACTCCAAAATACACAAAAATTGGTTAAAATTTTATCAAAGTTCGTCATTTTTTAGACTTAAATCTATTTACATTTCAACTTAAAAGTGTTATTATTTATAATGTATGAGTGGGCATATATTATTGTATGCTATTGTACTTATTTAATAATTAATTCCATTAAGGAGGAAATACAAAATGGCAGAAAACAAGACACCCATAGTTA
>CALBKQ010000096.1 GCA_937895645.1 uncultured Clostridia bacterium | reverse complement strand
CAAAAAAGGTACAAAAGCACCACAGGCAGCAGGTAAAATCCATACTGACTTTGAACGTGGATTTATCCGTGCAGAAGTAATACACTTTGACGACCTTATGGCAAACGGCACAATGCAAGCAGCCAAAGAAAAAGGACTTGTACGAAGCGAAGGCAAAGAATACATTATGAAAGATGGAGATATTGTATTATTCAGATTTAATGTGTAAATCTGAATAATAATTCGTAATTCGCAATGCGTAATTCGTAATTAGAATAATCCAACTGATATAACAATTACGCATTCCGCATTGAATATGCGCTTGTAGCTCAGTTGGATAGAGCGTCAGACTCCGACTCTGAAGGTCGTGCGTTCAAATCGCATCAAGCGTGCCATAAAAGAAAAGGATTTGCTAATTTGCAAATCCTTTTTTATTGTTTTTCTTTTTTTACCAAGTCTTAATTGTTTCAGGGCTTTCAAAAATCTCATCAAGCACTTTAATAAACGGTACAACATCATTAAGTGCACCAATTCTGTGGTCGAATGTGAGTGTAATAGGCATAACTTTTTTTACGCCTAAATCAACTTCGCCCTTACTATTTCTGAAAACGAATTCTTTATCCTGCACTGCGCCTGTACCCATCATAAACACCTGTGGGTAAAGAAGCGGTGCTTGTGTGCCCATACCGTTAAGACCTTTTGCGAGAGTTCCCCAGTTTGAGAAACAAACAGTACCTTCGTTAACATGTTGTGGAGTAAGTGCGTTTTCTTCTTTTGGTGGTTGATTAAACAAATCACTGATTTTACCCATTTTGCTCTTGCCAAATGCACCTTTAACACCCATAGCAACTGATTGTGCGATTTTACCTGTAAGTACAAAAGCAATACTACGATTAAGCACCATATCTGTATATGTGCGTTGAATGTTTGTGGTTTTCATTCGTGTAACAACATCGGTTGTCTGTTCTTGCAACTCTTTAAGAGTTTTTGTTTCTGCCTCAAGAATATTCACAGGATATGTATCACCATTATCTAACACTACGGGCATAGCTATATTTATATGTTTTTTGACAATAAGTTTGCCTGATACTGAAAAGGGCTTGAAATAAATGTGAGAGTTAAGACGAGGTGCCGTTTTAAGACCTTCAACCATTGCTTTCATCATAATTGTATTAAATGAAAGGGGATAGCCACATTCGTTTTTTAATTCTTTATAAGTATCCCAAAGTTTTGTAACATCTGCTTCATAAGCGTAAGCGGCTGCAGGTTGAGTTGTAGCATTTGAAAGCACATATCCGTTGCACTTTTTCTTAACTTCACCAAAATATTCTACTTTGTCGCCTTCCATAGGACGATGGAGAGTTATATCAAGAAAATTTTTAAGTCCCATATTATTTACCTCGCATAAAATTTCAATTTAGTATATCAAAATAAACAACTATAGTCAATAAAAATCCCATTGACAAACTATATTTAAGGTGCTATAATACTTTGCAATCCACTTTCGCACTTTTAATTGCTAAAGTGAAAACATTCACAAGAGGCGAATACTATGAGAAAAGGTAACTTAATGAGTGTGCGTCACGACATTAAACTTCTTGACGCAACAATCCGTGATGGCGGACTTTGTAACAATTTCCAGTTTACAGATGAATTTGTACGCGAACTTTATAAAACAAACATAAAGTGTGGCGTTGACTATATGGAATTCGGCTATAAAGCAAGTAAAAATCTTTTTAATGAAGAAGACCACGGTAAATGGAAGTTCTGTAATGAAGAAGATTTGCGTTCAATCGTTGGTGATAATGTTTCTGACATGAAAATTGCAGTTATGGCTGACGTTGGAAGATGTGACTATAAAACTGACTTTCTTCCTAAAAAAGATAGCGTAATTGATATGATTCGTGTTGCTTGCTATATTCATCAGATTCCTGCAGCCATTGAAATGATTAACTATTTCAATGAGTTGGGTTATGAAACAACCTGTAACATTATGGCTATATCACAGGCAAGTTTTAATCAGATTGATGATGCTCTTGAAATGCTTGGGGAAAGCAAAGTTGACGTAATCTATCTTGTTGACAGTTACGGGTCATTATTCCCTGAAAATGCTGCAGAACTTGCAAAGAAATATCTTGAATACGGTGAAAAATACAATAAAAAGATTGGCTTCCACGGTCATAATAATCAAAACCTTGCATTTGCAAATACTATTGAAACGCTTTCTTATGGTGTGTCTTATGTGGATGCAACTGCACTTTCAATGGGACGTGGTGCAGGCAACTGTGCTATGGAGTTAATGCTTGGTTTCCTTAAAAATCCAAAGTACAGTATTTATAGTCTTTTAAGATTTATCGAAAATTATATGCTTCCACTTAAAGAGTCAGGCGTAGTGTGGGGCTTTGACCTTCAGTATATGTTTACAGGTCAGCTTAACCGTCACCCAAGAGAAGCTATGAATTTCACAGACAAAAAGCGTAACGATTATACAGAGTTTTACAAAGAACTTTTAGATAACTATTAAAATTCGTAATGCGTAATGCTTAATTCGTAATTGACGGCGAGAAAATTTTCTCGCCGTTTTTATGCAATTCAAAAAAATAATTACGAATTCCTAATTACGCATTACGAATTAAAAAAACACTTGACATTTGACAAGTGTTCTGTTATCATATTTAAGCCGCATATTAGGGGGTAGTATGCCTGAATGCATACTGCAAGTGAATTTTCCACCCTCGATAGCGAGTCTATATTTAAGGTAGGTTAGAAAAATGTACGCAATCATCGTAACAGGCGGCAAGCAGTACAAAGTACAGAACGGCGACGTTGTATTTGTAGAAAAGCTTGACGTAGAAGCAGATGCAGAGATTACTTTTGACAAGGTTCTCGCAGTTGGTTCTGAAGACGGACTTAAAGCAGGTGCTCCTTATGTTGAAGGTGCAACAGTAACTGCAAAAGTTCTCAAAAATGGTAAAGGTAAGAAAATCACAGTATTTACTTACAAACCAAAGAAGAACGAAAAGCGTAAGAAGGGTCATCGTCAGCCATATACAAAGGTTGAGATTACCGGTATCAACGCATAATGACAACAGCAAAATTTCTGTTTTCGGATGAAATGGTAGTTTCCTTTGAGTTAAGCGGTCATAGTGATTACGCAGAAGCGGGCGCTGACATTGTATGTAGTGCAGTTTCTTCAGCAGTTTATATGGCAGCAAACACAATAATTGAGATTATGAAGTTAAATCCAGAAACAGTAGTCCGTGACGGGTATCTTAAATTAGAAATGAATTTAGATGATGCTCGTAAATCGAAAATGATTACTGACGGTTTATATTTGCACTTAAGTGAGTTGCAAAGTCAGTATCCCAACAACTTGAAACTTGAAAGAGGTGTTTTTGATGCTTAAAATCAACATTCAGTTATTTGCTCATAAAAAAGGTATGGGTTCTACAAAGAACGGCCGTGACTCAGAGTCAAAGCGTCTTGGTGTTAAGAGAGCAGACGGTCAGTTTGTTCTTGCTGGTAACATTCTTGTTAAACAGCGTGGTACTCACATCCACCCAGGCAACAATGTAGGTCGTGGTTCTGATGACTCTCTCTTCGCACTTATCGACGGTAAAGTTAAGTTCGAAAGAATGGGCAAAGACAGAAAAAAGGTTAGCGTTTATCCAGTTGAACAGTAATTCTAACTAACGAGTTCCCACCTACAAAGGTGGGAATATTTTTTTAGAGGTATAATTTATGGGAAAATTTGATAAAAGCACAAGACTTGATAATGTTCGTTATGCAATCCGCGGTCCTGTTATGGACGAAGCAATGAAAATGGAAGCCTATGGCGAAAGAATATTAAAACTTAATATCGGTAATCCTGCACCGTTTGGATTTACAGCTCCTGATGAGATTGTGCATGATATGATTTATAATCTTCACGCTTGTGAGGGCTATTCTGAATCAAAAGGACTTTTCACTGCAAGAAAAGCAATAATGCAATATTATCAGCTTAAAGGTGTTAAAGGTGTTGAAACGAATGATATTTATATCGGTAATGGTGTAAGCGAATTGATTACACTTTCAATGCAGGCACTCTTAAATCCAAGTGATGAAATTTTAGTTCCAGCACCTGATTATCCACTCTGGACTGCATCAGTAAATTTTGCAGGCGGTAAGGCTGTGCACTATATGTGTGATGAGCAAAATGAGTGGAATCCTGATATTGACGACATTAAAAAGAAAATTACACCTAATACAAAGGGTATTGTAGTTATTAACCCTAACAACCCAACAGGTGCTTTGTATAGTGATGAAATTCTTAAAGAAATTGTTGAAATAGCAAGGCAAAATAATTTAATGCTTTTTGCTGACGAAATCTACGATAGACTTGTTATGGACGGGGCTACACATACAGCACTTGCATCTCTTGCTCCTGATGTGCCTTGCGTAAGCTTTAACGGACTTTCAAAGTCACACCGTGTTGCAGGTTTCCGTGTGGGTTGGATTGTAGTAAGTGGCGACAAGAAGAAAATGGCAGGTTATATTAAAGGACTTAATCTTCTTACATCAATGCGAATTTGCCCTAATGTGCCTGCTCAGAGTATTGTGCAGACTGCTCTCGGTGGTGCACAGAGTGTTGATGAACTTCTTCTTCCTGGTGGTAGAATTTATGAGCAAAGAGAGTTCGTGTATAATGCGCTTTGTGATATAGACGGTGTTTCTGTTGTTAAACCAAAAGCAGCATTCTACATTTTCCCAAAACTCGATACAAAGAAATTTAATTTGCATGACGACGAAAAACTTGTCCTTGATTTCTTGAAGGCTAAAAATGTTCTTCTTATGCACGGTCGTGGATTTAACTATCCTACACCTGACCACTTTAGAATCGTTTATCTTCCAAGAAGACGAATTTTAGGCGAAGCTATGGATGCGTTTAAGGATTTCCTTAGCGATTACAAACAGTAATATGCATGTTAAGCGGGGCTTTGACCCCGCTTTTGCTTTATAAATTAAATAGATGCTAATTTTGAATTACGCACACTGCATTCTGATAATAGTGCTCTAAAATCTGCTCATAACTTAATCCTTGCTGTGCCATATAATTTGCACCGTATTGGCTCATTCCAACACCATGACCGTAACCGCAAACGGTAAAAATAAAGTTTTCATTATCATATTTTATGGTAAATGTGCTGCTTTTAAGTCCAAAAATTGTGCGGATTTCTGTGCCCTTGAAACTTTTACCGCCAATAACAATCTCTTTCACCATACCTGTTTCGGTATTGGTGATTTTTTCTACCCATTTAGATGAGTCTTCACCTAGTTTTGCCTCATTTTCAGCCATTTTTTTGCTAAAATCAGCACTTGTAACAGTCACTTCTGATTTGTAGGCAGGGGAGAGCTTGTCACCTGCACTCTGAACAGATATAAGATATGGGTATTCACCACCCCAAACATCAGTCGCATTTTCGGTTTGTCCGTTAGAAATAGCGTGAAAAACTGCGTTGATAGGCTCACTGTTATAAGTGAGGATTAAATCTTTAACTTCATTGACGCATTTTTCTATTTTTTCGTAATATATCTGGTAGTTTTCACCCCATTTTTCTTTTTGCTCATCTTCGTTCAGATAACCCTGATGTGATTCAGGACTGTCAGTAATATGGGCGTTTTCAGGTGTGTTGTGCAATTTTGTGTATTCAAGTTTTGTATGTGCCGCAATAACTTGCGCCTTTATTGCTTCTTCATGATAAGCAGGGTTGATTTCAGCAGCCATAACGCCTATAAGATATTCCTGAATACTCATTTCCGTAATATTTTTGCTACTTGCATTCATAACTTTTACAGTAGAATTTTCTGCTTTGATTTCTTCAGTTTCTTCTGTTGTTGTGGTTTCTTCTATAATTGAGAATTCCTTTTTGAATACGTCAGTTGCCTTTTCAACTGATACCAGTGGAAAAAGTATCATTGACAAGGAAAGAAAAAAGCAGATTACTGTGTAACTTTTCATGATTTTATAACTCCCTTTTTATTGACTTTGAGTCGCAAATGTATTAAAATATACAATGTATAATTATATATATTGGAAAACTATCGAAATTTTCTACAAGGAGGTAAAATTTGTGTCAGAATATATTTCAAGTATCTCCAATGAGGCTCTTTCAACTTTATGCGAAGAGCTTCGTAAAAATAACTATATAAACCCTGATTATTATCAAAGATTTGACGTAAAGCGTGGTCTTCGTAACGCTGACGGAACAGGTGTTCTTGCAGGGCTTACACGCGTTTGCTCTGTTGAGGGTTATTATATGGACGACGGTGAAAAAGTGCCAAAAGAAGGTCGTCTTATTTACCGCGGTATCAATATGACAGATATTGTAGAAAACTGTGAAAAAGAAAACCGTTTTGGTTATGAAGAAGTAGTATGGCTTTTAATGTTCGGTGCCCTTCCTACAAAAGAACAGTTAGAAAAATTCCGTGCAGTTCTCGCAACTTGTCGTGAATTACCTGATGACTTTATTGAAGATATGATTATGAAAGCACCATCACAGGATATTATGAACAAAGCGGCTCGCAGTGTGTTGGCTCTTTATTCTTATGACCCTAATCCTGATGACATTTCACCGGAAAATGTACTTCGTCAGTCAATTCAACTTATAGCACAGTTGCCAACAATTATGACTGCGGCTTATCAGGTAAAGCGCCGTGCTTATGATAAAAAAAGTATGTTCTTCCACCAGAATAAGAAAGAATTAGGCACTGCAGAGAGTATTCTTCGTTCAATTAGACCAGATAAATTCTTCACAGATGAAGAAGCAAAACTTCTTGACATCTGCCTTATTATCCATGCTGAACACGGTGGCGGTAATAACTCAACATTCACAACAAGATGTATCACATCAAGTGGAACTGATACATATTCAGCAATAGCAGCAGGTATTGGCTCACTTAAAGGACCTCGCCATGGTGGTGCTAATATTGCGGTTCATAAAATGGTTGAAGATATTAAAGCACACGTGAATGACATTACTGATGAAGGTCAGGTTGCCGATTATCTTACAAAGATTATGAACAAGCAGGCAGGTGACGGAACAGGGCTTATTTACGGTATGGGTCACGCAGTTTACACACTTTCTGACCCTCGTGCTGTAATACTTCGTCGTTATGCTGACAAGTTCTCAAAAGAACAGGGCAGAGAAGACGAGTTCAGACTTCTTAATCTTATTGAGTCTCTTACTCCTGAACTTTTTGCAAAACTTCGTGGAAATAACAAAAAAATCTGTGCTAACGTTGACCTTTATTCAGGTCTTGTTTATGATATGCTTGGTATTCCAAAAGAACTGTTTACACCACTCTTTATGGCAGCCCGTTCAGCAGGTTGGGCTGCACACCGTATCGAAGAACTTACAACAGGTGGCAGAATAATCCGTCCTGCATATAAGAATGCTACAATCCCACGCGCTTATGTTCCTATGAGTGAGAGAATTTTACGTACTGATGGTATTCAAAAAGAGTATATTCCTATTGAGGAAAGGTAAGAAGAATATGAAAATTACAGGAAAATACGAAAAAATAAATCCTTTATATTCACTTTATGTGGTTTTGGGACTTGTGGCAGTTGCAGTGCCTTTTAGAATGTATCAACTTCTCAATATTATTGAGGCAGATACAGGCTTTTATAAGGTTGTTGACTGGTCAGTTTATCTTATGTACGCATTAGGTGTACTTGCAATAGTTGTACCTTATGTGCTTACACTTCTTGCAAAAAATGTTCCTGCATCAAAGTCACCTTTTAAGAAAAATATGTTTTTAGCAGTTGCATCATTTATTTTTGCAGGTGGAATTATCTTTGATGTTGTTTCTTCACTTTCAACATTTTTAATCAACGCAAGAAGTTTCAGTAATGTAGGTATTTCAATTATGGGTACAATGGACCAGGCACAGTTACCATTACTTATTGAAAGTGTTTTTGGTGTTCTCAGTGCAATTTATGTAATTATTTTCGGTATCTCATTTATTGATGGCAGAACAACTTATTCACAGTATAAGTTTTTAGCACTTGCACCACTTTTCTGGGCAATGAGCAGAATAGTTATTCGTTTTGTGAGAAAAATAGCTTATGTCAATGTTTCTGACTTAATGCTTGAACTTTTTGCAATTACTTTTATGATGATTTTCTTACTTTCATTCGCAAGAATCTGTGCAGGACTTGCAAACAGCAAAGCTATGAGAACTTTATTCGCATCAGGATTTGTAGGAATTTTCTTCTGTATAGTTGCAAATCTTCCTCGTCTTTTAATGGTTATTACAGGCAATGCCAATGCATTACCTGATGAATATCCTTTCTCACTTTGCGATTTAGGCTTTGCAGTTTTCGCATTTGCATATATCTATAATGTTGTTAAATGTGCAAAAGAAAATGACAGTGCAGAACTTCTTGGCGCAGAAGTAGAAGTTCACGACGAAATGGAAACTGATGACAATTTCTTATCGGAGTAATAAATAATGCAGTTATTTTTAAGTAATGTTTTAACAGCCTTTACACAGGTTGTAATACTTTTTCTTGTTGCTATGGTAGGTCTTGTTTGTCACAAGACAGGTATTTACACCGAAAAAGCATCAAGACTTACAACAGATTTGCTTTTCTATATTGTTGCTCCCGCAATTATAATCCGTTCATTTTTAGGAATGGAGTTCAGTCGCGATACTTTAGGGGGGCTTCTTAAAGCACTTTTAGGTGGTATTTTCTTTCACGTTGTTGGTATGTTTTTTACAAAAATCCTCTTTAATAAGAGTGATAAAGATACTGCCGGTATTTTCAAATACGCTTGTTGTTATGGTAATGTAGGGTATATGGCATTGCCACTTGCACAGGCAGTGCTTGGTGATGAGGGTATATTTTACTGTTCTGTAATTTTAGTACCATTTAATTTTCTCTCATTTACCCATGGCGCAGGTTTAATGAGGAAAAAAGATAAAAACGAAAAGTTTAATTTGAAAAAACTGATTACAAATCCAGGTGTTTTAGGCGTTGCAATAGGATTACCTCTTTTCTTGTTACAGGTGGAACTTCCTGAAGTGATTTATGCACCTGTTTCATACCTTGCAGACCTTAACACACCACTTGCAATGGTAATGTTCGGAACATATCTTGCAGCGGCGGACTGGAAAACAATTTTTTCAGATAAAAGAATTTTCACAACAGCGCTTGTAAAGATTATCTTAATTCCACTCATAACGGTTTTATCATTAAAACTTATGGGCTTTGGCGGGACATTACTTGTGGCTTGTGTGTTAAGTGCATCAGCACCAACAGCCAGTGCAACAGTTATGTTTGCTGCAAAATATGGTCGTGATACAGGTCTTGCATCAAAGGTAACCTCTTTTATAAGTGTGCTTTCAATTTTAACTATGCCAGTTATGATTGCAATCGCTCAGGCGTTGCAGTAAAATTTTTTATAATTGAAGTATTGCTTCGCAATATGAAGTAAAATAAATCCAGTTTATACGCCGTAAGGCGTACTTCATAGCAACGCTATTTCATATTTATAAGATACTTCATAAATCCGTCAGGATTTATTTCATTACATTAAGGAGTGATATTATGAAACTCGTAGTAGCAATTATCAATAATGATGATGCAAATGCAGTTATGTCCAATCTTACTAAAAATGGATATCAGGCAACAAAACTTTCTACATCAGGTGGATTTTTACGAGCAGGGAACATCACTCTCTTAATTGGTGTAGAAAAACATAAAGTTGACGAAGTTGTAAACCTGATTGGTGAATTCAGTAGTCAACGCAAAAAAATCACACCTGTAAACAATACATATATAGGGGATTCAATGCTTTCATCAATGCCTATTGAGGTAACAGTAGGTGGGGCAACAATTTTTGTGCTTGATGTTGAGCAGTTCTATAAAATATGATGAATGAAAATTCAAAATTCAATAAGCTCAGCAGTGAGGTGATTTCGTCTGTTGAGCAAGGCATTTTCCCTCACGGAGTGTTGATTGAATGCCAGAATGAAACTGATGGTGCTGACTTTGCAAGGTTTATTGCAAATTGTCTTGTGTGTCGAGGGGCAAAAAAGCCATGTGGCGTGTGTAGTGACTGCCTGAAAGCACAAAAAGACGGACATCCTGATATTTATGAAACTGACGGTGTAATCAAAAGTAAAAGCAAAGTTTTTGCAGTTGATTCAGTGCGTCAAATTCGTGACGATGCTTTTATTGTGCCTAACGAGAGTGATTGTAAGGTATATATCCTTAAAAATGCTCACAATATGAATGACCAGGCACAGAATGCGATTTTGAAAATTTTAGAAGAACCACCAAGTTACGTGTACTTTATAATCGTAACAACTTCAAGAAGTACAATGCTTGAAACGGTGCTTTCCCGTGTGCAGACTTATTCACTTTTAAGTGCCGAAGAGGAAATTACTGAAAAAGAAGCCGAAACGGTTACAAACTTTGTGAATGCACTTCTTAATGTAAATGAATTGGCACTTATGGAGCAAACTGCTGTATTTCAAAAAAACAATCAGTTTGCAAAACGAATTTTAGAACTTCTTTCGGAGGTCTTTCGTGATGCGCTTGTGCGAAAAAGTGGATATCTGAGAGAAGTAAGATTTGAAAGTGAAGTCAATAAACTTCAGAAAACATTAACTGCAAAAGGACTTTTACAGTTAGTTGCAGTGTGTGACGAGTTAATTGACTCAATCAACAGAAATTGTAATAATAATCTGCTCGTTGTAAGAATGTGCTATGAATTCAAACGGGCTGTGGGACGATAAATAGGTGATTATATGATTGAAACAGTTGGTATAAGATTTAAGGAAGGCGGAAAAATTTATGATTTTGACGCTGACGGTAAACAATTCAACAAAGGCGATTATGCCATAGTTGAAACTGTTCGTGGTATGGAGTGTGGTCTTATTGCAAAAGCAAATCATAGTACAAATGAAGATGATATTACAAAACCTCTTAAAAAAGTAATCCGTATTGCAACGGAAGAAGATGTTAAAACTCTTGCCGAGAATAAAGAAAAAGAAAAAGAGGCATTTAAGATTTGTGAGGAGAAAATAACTGCTCACGGATTAGAAATGAACCTTGTTGATGTTGAATATACATTTGACCGCAGTAAACTTCTTTTCTATTTTACTGCTGACGGACGCGTTGACTTCCGTGAACTTGTTAAGGATTTGGCATCTGCTTTCAGAACAAGAATTGAGCTTCGTCAGATTGGTGTCCGTGACGAATCTCGTATGGTTGGCGGATTTGGTATTTGTGGCAGACCATTCTGCTGTAATACATTCTTAAATGACTTCCAACCGGTATCAATTAAAATGGCAAAAGAGCAGGGACTTTCACTTAACCCTACAAAAATCAGCGGTACTTGTGGCAGACTTATGTGTTGCTTAAAGTATGAGCAAGATACTTATGAGCATCTTCTTCGCGTTACACCAAAAGTTGGTGCTATTGTTGATACACCTGATGGTAAGGGTAAAGTAATTGAAAACAATCTTATTACAGGAATGTTAAAAGTCACACTTGACCGTCGTCCTGACGCTGCCCCTGCGGTATTCCACCGTCATAGTGTAAAAATCCTTAAAGATGCTTATATAAGAGTTGAAAAAGAAGAACTTGAAGCCTTAAAGGGAATTGAATAATTTAGTACTTGATTTTTGTAATTTATATGTTACAATGTAAATATACCAATAAAGGGAGGGTACATAACCATGGCATACAAAATTACTGATGATTGCATCGCTTGTGGCGCTTGCGCAGCTGATTGTCCTGTAGAAGCTATTTCTGAAGGAGATGGCATCTATGTAATCGACGCTGACACATGTATCGATTGTGGTGCTTGTGCAGATAGCTGTCCAGTTTCAGCTCCAGTTGCTGACTAATTAAAAATAGAAAATCCCACCGAGTATTCGGTGGGATTTTTTATTTTTTACCCGAACTCTGTTCGGATTTCATTGTTAAACGACTTAGATGATTACTTTGACGCTTCTTTAAGTAACTTCAAAATCTTTTCTCTTGAAAAGTTATATTTTTTATTACAGAAATGGCAACAAACTTCTGTGTTTTCATCTTCTGCCATTTCACGAAGTCCGTCTTCACCTGCACCAATTAACGCTCTTGTAACGCGTTCAACACTGCAATCGCATTTGTATTCCACATACTGTGTGTCAAGTACTTGCATTGAAAATTCAGGAAGTACTGTTTCACAAATCTGCTGTGGTGTAAGTCCTTCTGCAAGCATTGTTGTAACGGGTTTAATATTTTCTAATCCTTTTTCAACAAGAGTAATTGTCTGGTCGTCTGCAGTAGGGAGTAACTGAATTAAAAATCCACCTGCAAGAAGTATTTCTTCAGTTTCAGGGTTTACAAGTACGCCTAATGCACAAACAGTGGGTGTCTGCTCACTTGTAGCGTAATAAGC
>CALBKQ010000095.1 GCA_937895645.1 uncultured Clostridia bacterium | reverse complement strand
TTCTTCCCTTTGGAATACCACCTAATCCTAATGCAAGGTCCAAACTTAAGGAACCTGTAGGAATAGTCTCTACATTCATCTGTGCCGCCGGATCTCCCAATTTCATAACGGCACCCTTACCATACTGTCTTTCAATCTGTGATATCGCTGCATCCAGTGCTTTTATAATACCATTCCCCGATAAGCTGTCCGCAAGAATAGTACATACGGTACTTGCCATCAACGCTCATCAAAAACGGATTTGAAATTGCAAATCCTTGGTTGTACTCTTCATAATCACGGGTTTTGCCTATAACTAAATATGGTTTTGACCATTCTTTAAGATTTTCGGATTCAACACAATATATTTCTGACTTCCATTTTGCACCAACAAGACTCAAAAGATTAAAAATTACCGGTCTTGTACGCTCAAAAAACAGATAATATTTGCCGTCAATGTAGTTGATATTCGGTCGCATTGCACGGTTGACAATTTTACCCTTATTTTCAAAACTTATACCGTCAACACTCTCATATCTGTAAACACCAAAAAATGTATGACAGAATAAGTGCCATTTCCCGTCGTGAGAAATATTGGGAGTTATAACACTTGGGTCTGCAATAACGAAACTATTCCATGGATTTTTAAGTATAGGATTACCATTGAAAAGAGTAAAATTTGCATTGTTAAATTGTTCAAAAGTTAGATTATTCATAGTCAAATTCCTTGTTTACAATAATAAATGTCATTCTTTCTTGAATACTTGATTTTCCGTGGTCTGTGCCAATTCCACCATGGTCAGAAGTTATAATAATAAGCCAGTCTTCTGTGTCATAAGTTTCTCTCTGCTTAATTGCGTTAATTGCTTCAAAACCATACTGGTCAGCAGTCTTAAATGCCTCTTTGTATCTTGGGTTATTAATTGTAAAACCGTAATTATGACCTGTACTGTCAGTTGGCTCATAAATAACAAAAATGAAATCAGTACAATCGTCTTTTGCAATTTCATTTAATGTGAATTCGTGAGATGCCTCGTCATTTTTACATCTGTTGAATGCTACATTAAGATTGTTTTCTTCACAGTATGTTTTTTCGTCGTTATATGTAGCATTTTTTCTGTCAAAATGACCTTTCCACTTGGTAATAAAAGAAGAACTGTCAATTATGTTTTCTTCAACAAGTGTGGTGAGAAGTGTCTTATGTTCAAGCGATTTTGTAATACCATTTGCAGTGATACCATGCTCATCTGCCCAAACACCTGTAAGGATTGAACACCAACCTGGTGCAGTAGATGTATCTTGTATATTAGGGGCAGGGTAGTTCACACCACCACAGTATGAAAGAGTTATTGATGCACCATCGTCTAATAATGTGTCAACAGCACTCTTTCCATCAACCATTTCTGTAAGTACATCTGCACGACAACCGTCATAACCTATAATAATTGCTTTCTTTTCAGTCTTACCATCAGCAAGAGGGGATTCAAAGTGTGCTTTAACAATATTGTAAAGTACAGTCTGAGGAATAGCAGTTTCAACTGTGTTTTCGTAACCTACTAAAGCCACATTTTGCCTGAATAATTCTTCAGTGTCACCTGAATCCTTTGCATATTCCATTTTTGGAATTAAAATAGCAGATGCAATAATTCCACCAACCAAAACAAGAACTAATGTAATAATCAAAATTTTCTTTTTCATAAAAACCAACTCCTTTTTATGAACTTATATTAACACATATCCCCACAAAAAACAACAAAAATAAAAGACGGCAAGTTTTTTCACTCACCGTCTTGAAAATGTGTTTTCAATATTGGTTTTGCCCACTGAAAATATTGTCGCGTTGCTCGCTTGGAGCGCGTCGCACCGCTCT
>CALBKQ010000094.1 GCA_937895645.1 uncultured Clostridia bacterium | reverse complement strand
GCATATTGTCCTTGGAGAGGGACTTTAAAAACTACTACTTTATTATACGAGGAGGAAATCAGAATGTTCACAAATATTATTGCAGAGATTACAAAAATCAAGAACATTGAGCAAAGCAAAATAAGTGAAGCTTATGAGGCAAAAAAAGCGAAAAATAGTGATAATCCTATTTACCGTGAAGTTGAAGCAGACCGAATACATACAAACTTTATCAGAATTATTCCTGCATCAATAGCCCTTTTGGTTGTGGAAGTTTGCGGTATGCTCTGGGCGTTGTGGTCAGATGTAAAGTTTGATTTTGGTCCGGGTTTTCTGATTTCCTGCTGCGTTTTTGCGTTTGTATCGGTATGCTTTATTATTGCTATTGAGTTTTTGCTTAAATACAAAAAAACTTCAAGCCATCAAATGAAAATCATCTATACTGCATATTGGGTTTTATATACCATTGAAGCATTGTCGTTTTCTGTAATGGAGGCTTTGGACAGACAAACCACAAATAACTATCTTGTTTTTGTGCTTCTTATTTCTGTTCTTCCCGTAATTACTCCGTTCACAAAAAATCTTATGCTTATTGTGGCACTTTACATTGAGTGTTGTGCACTTCTGTTTGCTATGGCAACACCAACAGATTTAATGTTGTGTTTCTTAATTACTGTACTTGGTATGGGTTATTCCGTTATCCATTTCAATCATTACCTTTCAGTAAGTATTGCCAACAAGAAACTGGAGTTTTCGGCTAATGGTGATTTGCTTACAAGTTTTATGAACAGACGCGGATTTGAAAAAGCCGCACCATCACTTCGTAGTTTCTGTAAAAATAACGGATACAATTTCTGTATGATTATGATGGATATTGACAACTTCAAGTCCTATAATGACAGATATGGTCATCTTGAAGGCGATATTTGTCTTAAAGCCGTATCTGCTTGTATAAAAGAAAACTTTTCAAGACCAACCGACTTGTGTGTCCGTTACGGTGGTGAGGAGTTTCTTGTGCTTACTGCACAGCGCGATGTTGAAAAGTTGGTTGAACATCTTGAAGACACTCTTGAACTTGTCAATGACATTGAGTTTGAAAATACTTTTGAATCGGTTTCAGTAAGTGCGGGTCTTTATGTTGCAACTGAAGAAGATACAGACACTCCTATTGAAAGGCTGGTTGAAAGGGCAGACAAACAGCTTTACAATGCAAAAAAACATGGTAAAAACTGTGTAAGTTATCTTGGTGAAATTTATTAAAGTCGTAAAAATAAGCCACTTCATTTGAAGTGGCTTTAATTATTTGATTATTGTTGTGGCATACCGCCTTGCATAAGTGAACTCATCATTCCACCCTTTTTCTTTTTTGGTGGTTTGTATGCAGGTGGGTTTTCAAGAAGTGCTTTTGCTTTTTTACCTGCAGAGGTTGCAAGATAAGCATTTACAGCAACAAGTGTTTCATAGAAATCGTCATCTGCAATATACTGACGACATTTCTCAAGAAGCTCCTTATCGTTATCAATTTCACCTAAAATTGTAACAACAACAAGGTCCTGAACATCATTTGAACCGTTTTCATAAATATCACTTAAAATTTTGAAAAGCTTTTTCAACTGCTGAGTATCGTTTGAACGGATTGTACCCATAATGAACTTGTTTGCGTGGTTTACAAAGAAATCTTCACCAAGAAATTCGTCATATCTCTGGAAATTATCTTTATAAGCGTCTTTAAGTTCAGGGTAAAGAGTTGCTATTCTGCTTGCAAGAGTGTTAGCGTCATAAGCAGCACCATTCTTTGCGGCAGATTTTGAAATTGTATGTGGTGCTTTTTTTGCAGCCTGCTTTGCTTTTTTACCGTGAGATGTAGCAACTGTGTCAACAATCTCGTTGCAAAGTGATTTAATATCACGCTCTTCAAAGGAGTCAAGGTCAAGAAGGTTTGACTCTGTTTTTACAAATTCACCATCTTCAACCTTTTCCATAACGTCAAGAAGATTGTCATGGCTTAAAAGACGAAGAGTAAGGTCGCCTTTTTTGAAATCTGCAAAAGCGGTTTCACCTTCTTCAGTAGCAGAAGTTACAAGTTCAAAACCGTTATCTGTAAATTTTTCGTTACAACCCTTTAAGATAAGGTTAAGGGCTTCTTTTCTTTCAAGCATTTTTAATACCTCTAATCAAAAATTTTATATATCCCATATAATATAACACATTTATTTTGATTTGTCATTAAAAATTTGTGAATATTATAATTGATTACTTAAATATATTGTGATAAAATAATATAGTTAATATTAAAATGTGTCATTATGACATTTTGTAGGTGATAAAAATGAAAAACGCACTTATTATATTTGGCGGAGTTTCATCAGAACACAATGTTTCTTGTGTTTCAGCAACATCGGTTATCAGGAACATTCCAAAAGATAAATACAATGTGATTATGCTTGGCATTACCAAACAAGGTGAAATGTTTGTTTATGAGGGTGACTTTAACAACCTTAAAAATGACGGTTGGCTTCTGGATAAGTCAAAACTCAAAAAAACAGTAATTTCAACTGACCGTGCAGACCACGGTATTATTGTGTTCAACGAAAATGGTTATGAAAAAGTAAAAATTGATGTTTGCTTCCCTGTAATGCACGGTAAAAATGGTGAGGATGGCACAATGCAAGGTCTTCTCACAATCGCAGGTATTCCTTATGTTGGTTGTAACACAATGGCGTCTGCAGTTTGTATGGACAAAGCAATGACAAATGCTATCTGCGACATTAACGGAATTGCACAGGCAAAATGGAAATACATAACAAAATATGATTTTGAGCAGCGTGGCAGAGAGTTTGCAAGAGAATGCGAAGAATATTTAGGTCTTCCCGTATTCATTAAACCTGCAAATGCAGGTTCATCTGTTGGTGTTGTAAAAGCAAAAACTCTTGAAGAAATTCAACGAGGACTTGATTATGCACTTCAATTTGACTCTCGCGTAGTTGTTGAAGAAGCAATTGAGGGCGCTGAGGTTGAATGTGCAGTTATGGGTAATGATGAGCCATTTGCAGGTGCAGTTGGTGAAATTGAGCCTTGTAATGAGTTCTACGATTTTGATGCAAAATATGAGTCAGATAGTGGACTTCATATTCCTGCAAGAATCGGCGAAGACAAAATCAAAGAGGTGCAGGAACAAGCAATTAAAGCATATAAAGCTTGGGGTTGTTCAGGTCTTGCAAGAGTTGACTTTTTTGTAAGATATTCTGACGGTGCAGTACTCCTTAATGAGCCAAACACACTCCCAGGTTTTACAAATATCAGTATGTACCCAATGCTTATGGATAAAGCGGGTATTGCTTATGGGGCTTTGATAGACAAACTTTGCACTTTTGCGATTGAAAAGTGGGAAAAGGAATTTGAACAGTGAAAAAAGAAGCAGTAATTAAAATTGTTAGTATGCAACGCACCGAAAATGGTGACAATGCAGGTGAAATGACTGTGACAGGTACTCTTACCTGTGAAGAAGATAAAAATATAATTGAATACATAGAAAATAACGAAGAAACAGGCCCTGAAGAAACAACAATTACTGTTTTTAATAATAATACGGTAAGCATTGTTAGACGTGGTCAGTTCAGCAGTGAAATGATGGTTGAAAAAAACACCCGTCATCACACTTTTTACAGTACACCTTATGGTGAATTGACAATGGGGATTTACGGAAGTCAGGTCGAGTGGTCAAAAGATGACAAGGGCGGAATTCTTAAAATGAAATATTCACTTGATTTCAATAACGGATTTGTATCAGAAAACACTATGAAAATATATATTGAGGAGAAATAAGGATGTCTAAATTAGTTAAACAAGCGACAGACCAACTTCATACACTTATTGTTGACGCGTTAGGCAAAGCAGTGGCAGAGGGTGAAATCCCATCAGAGCCAATACCTGCATTTAACATTGAAGTCCCTGCAAATCGTGATAACGGCGACTATTCATCAAATATCGCATTTGTGTGCGCAAAAGTTTTTCGTCGCGCACCTAAAATGGTTGCAGATTTAGTTGCAAAACATATTGAACTTGATGGCACATATTTTGCAGATTGTTCAGTTGCAGGCGCTGGGTTTGTAAACTTTACACTTTCAAAGGACTTTTATGCGGACATTCTTGTTGATGTTAAAACATTAGGTAAAGATTACGGTAGAAGCGACTACGGCAACGGCAAAAAAATTAATGTTGAATTTGTTTCTGCTAACCCAACAGGACCAATGCACATGGGTAACGCCCGTGGTGGTGCGTTAGGCGATTGTCTTGCAGCAGTGCTTGATATGGCAGGTTATCAAGTTGAGCGTGAATTCTATATTAACGATGCAGGTAATCAGATTGAAAAATTTGGCCTTTCACTTGATATCCGTTATCAACAGATTTTCAAAGGTGAAGACGCAGTAGAATTACCTGAAGATAGTTACCACGGCGAAGATATTAAAGAAAGAGCACAGCAGTTTGCCGATGTTTATGGCGACGAATATATAAACAAGAGCGAAGATGAGAGAAGAAAAGCACTTGTTGAATTTGCTCTTCCTAAAAATATCGACAATATGAAAGCCAATATGGCAAAATACCGTATTGAATATGACACTTGGTTTAAAGAAAGTCAGCTTCACGACAGCGGTGCGG
>CALBKQ010000093.1 GCA_937895645.1 uncultured Clostridia bacterium | reverse complement strand
ACCTTCCATGAACTGTTTCATCAGTTCATCCAGCTTATCTTTCAGCAGTTTATGACCTCTGGTCGCTGTTTTCAGCTGTCCTTTCAAGCGGGTCATTTCCATACGGGTGGGGTTGACATTTAATCTAGCCACACTTCATCACTCCCCGCTGTTCAGATATTTATCCAGATATTCGTCACGGATACGTTTCAGCTCACTCTTAGGCAGCATACGCAGCAGACTCCAGCCTGTTTCCAGTGTCTGTTCAATGGTTCTGTCTGTCTGGAAGCCCTGAGAAACGTACACCTTTTCAAATTCATCTGCAATTTTTTCTGATGGCTCACCTGTAAGAAGTGAAACGCAAACAATGAAAATTGAAGATACAATGAATGCAGGAAGAAGTTCGTAAATTGCGAATACTCCACCTAATGTTGGGTTAAGCACAAGTTTCCAGATAAATACTGTTGCAGCACCCGAAAGCATACCTGCAATAGCACCTGCACGGTTTACGCGTTTCCAGAAAAGTGAGAAGAGCATAAGTGGTCCGAATGTTGCACCAAAACCTGCCCAAGCTAATGAAACGATGCTGAATATAACACTCTTTTCATCAAGAGCAATTACCATACCGATAAGTGCAATTACCATAAGTGCAATACGAGAAACCCACATAACTTTCTTGTCACTTGCTTTTTTATCAATAACGCCTTTATAAACATCGTTTGCAAGAGCTGATGATGCAATAAGAAGATATGAGTCAGATGAACTGATTGTAGCAGCAAGAATACCCGCCATAATAACGCCTGCAATTACAGGAGGAAGAAGTGTTTCACTCATAAGAACAAATACATTTTCTGCACCGCCCTTTGTAAGAAGTGTTTCAGCAGTTGGGAGCATTGCACGACCAACAATACCGATTACAACACCTGCAAAAAGTGAAATGACAACCCATACTGTTGCAATTCTTCTTGACTTTTTAAGTTCACTTGCCTTACGGATTGCCATAAAGCGAAGAAGAACCTGTGGCATACCAAAGTAACCAAGACCCCAAGCAAGCATTGATGCGATTGTAAGTAATGGGTAAGGAGAAGCGTTACCGAATACAGGCACACCATTTTCAACCAACTGCATACCTGTTTCATTTGTAACAGGATTTGCAATTTCAGTAAGTGAAAAATAACCTGCGATTGACTGTGCGTTTTCAATGACTGCACCAATACCACCTGCGTTGATTGTACCAAGTACAAGAACTGACACAAGGGCAATAATCATAACAATACTCTGCATAAAGTCAGATGCACTTTCAGCCAAGAAACCACCAAGGAATGTATAAACAATAACAAAAAGTGCGCCTACAATCATCATTGAAGTGTATGAATAGCCAAACAATGTGCTGAAAAGTTTACCACAAGTAACAAAACAGCTACCAGCATAAACTGTAAAGAATACAAGAATCAAAACTGATGCAATAATTCTGATAACCTTTGTGTTTTCGTGGAAACGATTACTGAAGAATTCAGGAATTGTAATTGCATCGCCGCATATTGAAGAATAGTTACGAAGTCTTTTTGCAACAATAAGCCAGTTTAAGTATGTACCAAGTGCAAGACCCACTGCAGTCCAAGTTGCATCTGCAAGACCGCACCAATATGCAACACCGGGAAGTCCCATCAAAAGCCAACCACTCATATCAGAAGCTTCAGCACTCATGGCTGCAACCCAAGGGCCTAAACTTCTACCGCCAAGGAAATAGTTTTCTGCGTTTTTGTTTGCTCTACGTGCAAAGAATATACCGATACCGATAACAACAAGCATATACCCTGCCATAGCGAGAAATATCTTCATCTGCTCAGACATTTCATTCATCCTTTCTTACTGTGAGAATACCCCACTATATATAAATATACCATTATATTGTAATAAAAAAACGACGATTTGTAAAGAGTTTTCCAATAAAAACCAAGTACAAATCGTCGATTTCTTTCGTTTATTTACATATTATTTGATATTGTTTCGTACAATTCTTCAATCTCATCAAGATGTGTATAATTTTCAGCCTGAATTATAAGATTTTTTGCATCATAATACGGTTTTGTAATTCTGCGATAAACCGACACACCTTTTGTATATGCTTTGAGTTCTCGTTTTGCCTGACGACGCTCTTGCTCATTTGCAAATTCACGATTTTTAATTTCTTCAGGTATTCTTTCGTCAGGGATTGTAAGATTATCTGCACCATACTTTTTAAGAAGTTTATATGAGCGTTTTTTCTCACGAGAAAGTTTAATTGCATCTGCGCGGATAAGTTTTTCTTCTTTTGTAGTTTTTGGTAATGCTTTTGCACGACTACGGTCAACTGTCCAATCAGAGTAAAGATAAACTTCGCCTTTACTTATAGTAGATTGGGCAGATACAAGTTGTGCTTTATATCTTTGGGTATTAAACTTGTCAAGTTCTTCTTTTACAATAGGCAAACCACTTACAAACTCGTTATACTTTCTGATTTCTTTAATCTCTGCTTTTGCCTTTTGAATTGCTTCTTTATCTTTGTTCTTTTTAGCAAGTTTAAGTGCTGATTTATCAATATCCTTTTTCTGCAAATCTGCTTTTGCACCCTTGATAATCTTCATAGCATCAATGAGTTGTGCGTTGTCAAGTTCGCCATTTCCGTAATCTTCAAACATAGCACGGATTTTAAGAACATTTACATAACCGCGATGTTTTTCTTCTGTCAAATCATAGAAAAGATATGGAATAAGATTAAGCACAGCACCTACTATTGAACAGATAATGAGCACGTCAAAAAGGTTGTTTCTCATTTCGTCGTTGTAAAGCACATCGTAATTGTCTTTAAGGCCCATTTTCTCATAAACTGCAGGAATTACAAATCCCGTAAAGAAACCTAAGACTGTGCCTATAAGTCCCAACGGTCCAAAAAGGCCGTCAACGCGCACACCCGTTTTCCATTGGTGATAGTCGCGCATATCCGCATTGATATTTGCCATATAAACATTTTGGAATGTGTTTACAAAAGTATTAAGATAGAAAATCACACAAACTAGGAACAGATTTTCATAAGCAGGCACAAGACAAAGCATAAGCACAATATTTATAAGATTATGTGCAATAAGAAGGTTTCGCTTACCCATCCACTTAATAAGAAATGGTGCCAAAGCCATTGACCAAAGTGCTGCGTTACCGATTATTGTATTTGCCACACCTAAAAGTTTCTGTCTTTCACCGTTATAAGCATAAACGAAAGACCAACTTAAAATTACAGCATAAGCACCTTCAAGGAAGCCAATCCACCCTGCTGAATTGATAATCCAGAAATACTTATTCTTTGCAACCTCACGAAGTGAGTCGATAATACTTACATATTCAACAGGTCTTTTAGGTAAAATTATGCGTTCTTTAAGTTTAGGAAAAAAAACAAGAAGAATAACAAGCCCCACAAGTGTAAAGGCAGGATAAATAATACGATAAGTCCAGATGTTATTCATACCAAACGTAAAACCAGCGATTGTAGGAATAACAAGTCCTGTAAGAGTTGGTGCTAATGAATAGAGAATCTGGAAAATACTCATTACATTAGCTCGTTCTTGTGCATTAGGGGTTACAACTTGTTGAAAATACCCCCACCCCTCGTTATACAGACACAAAAAGAACTGCACAAACATATACATAAACCAGACCACTACGACTTTGGTACTGTACTGCCAGTTTTCATAAGGCAACCACACAAACAGTGTAGACAATGCAACTATAGGAATAGGGGTGCGAAGCATTACGGGTATAAACTTACCACCTGGCATCTTATGATTATCAAAAAACCAACCTCTAAAAAACGCAATAGGCATACCTACAATATTTGCAATTATAAGCATAATCTGCAAATCCATAGGTTGAAGGCCGATACTTGCACCCACAAGAAAGTTTGATGCACTAAGACCTATTGTGTTTGCAAGATATGAAGTCCAGTTTACACCAAATCCCGCTATACCGATTGTAACAACTTCTTTATATGGAACATAATTGCCTTCAGCAGGAATATTCCAGTGCTGTTTTATATTGCTTATTAAACTTTTGATTTTTCCCATAAAAATCACCCGTTAACTAAAATTTTTCGTTAAATCTTCTCTCGTATTCTTTTGCCAATTCATTACGGAAATTCGGATGTGCAATATTTATAAGCGCTCTTGCTCTTTCTTTCATTGTTTTGCCTTTAAGTTGTGCAATTCCGTATTCAGTAACAACGTAATTTACATCATTTCTTGTAGTTGCAACTGCAGAGTAATCAGTAATTTTAGGTACGATTTTTGAAATTGTACCACCCTTAGCTGAGGAAGGCATTGCCATAATTGAACGTCCACCCTTACTCATTGTAGCACCACGGACAAAGTCTACTTGTCCCCCAATTCCCGAAAATTGATACTGACCGATTGTATCTGAAACAACTTGTCCCATAAGGTCAATTTCAATACAGGAATTTACTGAAACCAGATTATCATTTTGTGCAATAATTAGCGGATTGTTCACGTAATCCATAGGTGTCATTTCAATATCTTTATTGCCATTTAAGAAATCAAAAAGTTTCTTTGTGCCAAATGCAAATCCCAGTATGGATTTACCCTTATTAAAATTCTTTTTTGAGTTGTTGATTACTCCACTTTCAATTAAGTCAACAACACCATCGCCAACCATTTCAGAATGAAGTCCCAAATCTTTTTTGTGTTTTAATTCTTCACAGATTGCGTTGGGGATGCCACCAATTCCAAGCTGAATACAATCGCCGTCATTAATAAGGGCGGCACAGTTTTTTCCAATTTGCATTTCAACATCTGTAATCGGAGGAGCAGGAACAATAGGCAAATCCTCATGGTGTTCTACAAAATAATCAAATTCCGAAATATGTTTTCTTGTAGCGCCATAAGTATACGGCACATTTTTATTGACCTGTGCAATTTTCACTTCACAATGAGAAAGTGTAGTTTCAATATAGTCACAGTTTGTACCTAAGGAAACATAGCCTTCACTATCAGGCGGAGTAACACTCATTACAGTAACACGCGGTTTTACAACCTCGCGCAAAACCATTGGTGCTTCTGAAAGGTAACAAGTTGTGAAATCTGCAATACCCTCTGAAATAGCCTTGCGGTTTGTTGCTGATGCGAAAAATGAGTTATAACTAAAGTGTCCTTTCACTTCTTCATCAACCCAAGGTGTTTCGCCAAGTAAAAGCATATTTATTACCTGAACATTGTGAAAGTCCTTATAATTTTCACGCATTGCACGGACAATAGCACGTGGCTCACCACAACCAAAAGACATAACCACTTTGTCACCGTCTTTTATGTGGCTTATTGCAGTTCTTGCGGATACAAGTTTTTTATTGTATTCTGCTTTCCAACTCATAAAGTTACCTTTTCTTTCTTAAATATGAAACTATTATACACTATCGGCTTTTTATATGTCAAATTTCTTATTGTTTTTTTATGACTTTTACCTATATAAAAACACATTATCTTCGTGTATAATTAAATCATTGAATTACAATTTCAAAGAAAGGGTGTTGTTATGAACTATATTTCTAAAAAAGAAAAACGCAGTTTTATGACAGGTCTTGCGGGACAAAATGTTGTTTACTGCTTTATTGGTGCATCTTTCTTTCAATATTTCTTGACAGATATTGCCCAATTCCCTGCACATTATGTTGCAATACTTCTTATTGCAATGAAAGTTTGGGACGGTGTTAATGACCCGATTGTCGGCTCAATCGTTGACCGTCACCGTTTTAAGAATGGCGAAAAACTTCGTCCACTTCTTAAATACACCCCTGTACCCGTTGGTGTTTTCACAGTACTTATTTTCGTAGTATTCTCAACTGCTGAAGAACTTTTGTGGCTTCGTATGGGTTACTTTGTAATTATGTATCTTTGTTGGGACATAAGTTACACTATGCAAGATGTTGCAATCTGGGGTATGACTGCAGTTGTAACACCTGACTCAAATGAACGCGACAGATTTGTTCAGATGGCTCGTACTGTAGGCTCTGTTTTCTATGGAGTATTCAGTGCGGTTGTTCCTATGATTATGGAAATTGTTGCAAAACAGTCAGGCAACTCACTTGCCCTTATGACCGTTTTATTCGCAGCAATTTTTGGTCTTGGTGGTGCGTTAGTCAGTGCAAAATGCTACAAGGCACAAGAAAGAGTCCGTTTAGCAGCACCTGAACAACAACAGACATCAATTCTTGAATGTTTCAAACTTCTTTTCCAGAATAAGATGCTTATGCTTATTACCCTTTCAAATCTTTTCGGTGCATTGGCATTCGGCAACTCACTTGTTACATACTTCTTCAAGTACAAAATGCCTGAAATTTCAGTTGCAGGAATCGTACTTGGACCTTTAACCCTTACAACAGTTTATGGTGCAATCACCTATGCACCAAGTTTCCTTGGTATGATTTTTGCTGACAAACTTAAGGTTAAATTCGGCGGTTACAAAAATCTTCTTATTTTTATTCAGATTTGCACAATCGTAGGTAAAGTACTTGCTTGGATTATTGGATTTGAAGGCAACAATATTCTTATTGGTATGATTATCATGGCAATATGTGCTATTCCATCAGGTGCAGCAAGTATTGCACAGACTTCTCTCTTCTGTGACAGTGTTGACTATATGGAATGGAAAACAGGAAAGCGTACAGAGGGTGTTACCTTTGCAATGCAGACTTTCTTTACAAAGATTTCAAGCGGTATTACAGGCGCTCTTGCTACACTTTCACTTAGCGTTCTCGGTTATGTTGCAGTTGAAGATGTTGAGGGTGCAGTTTATCTTGGCACACAGACCCAAGCCTTTGAAAATTGGATTTGGCCACTTACAATGCTTACTCCTGCAATAGCAGCAGTGCTTTACATAATCCCACTTCTGTTCATTAAATACACACCTGAACAAAAAGCACAAGTTGAAGCTGATTTGGCAGAACGTCGGGCAAAAGCAGAAATTACAGAATAAAACATATATAACAAAACTCCTCGTAGCACAAACTACAAGGAGTTTTTTGTTTGGTAAATTGCGAATTCCTAATTACGTATTACGAATTCATTTCGACAACCTCAAATTTATTAACATTATCTTATTCGGTCACGGTTGTGGCTATTGGGGTTACATTACTAAACTGATTTCCGCCATCAACTATTGTAAATGTTGTTGAGATTTCTCCGCCTGACATAAATCCACCCATATCATTTGGTCTTTGAATATTTTCCTTACCTTCAGGTCGTTCGGGTCTTGTCATATCCTCATCTTGTTTAGGTGGTTGTATGTTTTCAAATCCCTCAGGTAATTCAGGAGGATTACCGTGTTGATTTTCCTCCCCTTTTGGCAAATCAGGTCTTTCACCCATATTCATTCCACCTGTTGAGGCCGCTGAAAGTTGAGTGTCACCCTGCCAGAAAGTATAATCACCTGCTACCAGTTCATCACCTGCTACAAGAAGATATGTGAAATCGTTAATTGGGGCATATTCGCCAACAACTTTATTTTCTGCATTTTTAAGAGTATATGTGCTGTCACCAACCTGACGACTTGCAAAGTTAAATACAACATAAGTTTGTTCTCCACCTGCAATTCTGTCAAGCATATTACCTGATGCAATAACCTTACCACCGTTAATATAAATACCTAAATCTGAGTCAATACCAGCGTCACCACTTGTAGCACAAGCCTGTGAAATTACAGTACCGCCATTGATTATAAGCCAACCGTTAGAATCAATACCGTCGCCCTCACCCGTGCTACCATCACACATAATGTTAAGTGTGCCACCATTTACTGTTGTAACCGATACATTGTCTTCATTTGTGTTGATTCCATCGTTACCCGCTGTAATATTTATAATACCACCATTTATTGTAAGGTGAAGTTCACTGTCAAGGCCCTCATTTTCAGCCTTGATATTAAGAACGCCATCGCCTTTTTCCCCACCGTCAATATTCATTGTTTTCTTTGAGTAGAATGCTGCATCATATTTATGGAGTTTCTTACTATCAACAACTTCTGTACCATCTTCATTGAGTTCATAAGATTTATAAATCTTTTCAACATAAGAGCCATTGATGTTATTTTCTGTGCCATCTGCAACAATTACATTAGCACCAGCATTCTTAGTATCAACATCTTTTGTTGCGGTTTCTTCGTCACTACTACAACATTCATACACATTATAAAAAATTACAGCAGGAGCAACTGTGCAAGTAATATCAACTCCATTGAGAATAAGCGTAACTACTGCTTCGGGATTTTCTTCTGCATCTTCACCAAGGTCAACTGCTATTTGTCCTTTTGAAAGTTCACCACTTAAAACATACGTACCCGGTTTTGAAATATGAACTACTGTATGTGCATCGGCTTCTGTTTGCTCGTGCTCGTCTTCTTCTGTACCCTCACCATAGGTAAAATCCTGTCCTGCAAGATAAAACACAATATCATTTGCAGTATAAACAGATTGTGTTGTGTCATTTGTGACAGATTTACCATCTACGGTAATTTCTTTATCGGACAACTTAATTTGTGTACCCTCAATTTTCTGTTCATTTACAAGACTGCACCCTGCAAAAAGGAGTGATATTACAAGAACACACGCTAATATTTTTTTCATTTTTCCAAAACCTTTCCCAATAATATTTGTTTTTTTTACATTATTACCCAAAAAAATGAACTGATAATAAATTAAATATTAATTTTTATTGAACAACTTATATACATAGTATTGATTACAAAAGAAAGGACTTGCAAATTACACAAGTCCTTTTATGGTGGAGCATAGGGGACTTGAACCCCTGACCCCCACACTGCCAGTGTGATGCGCTCCCAGCTGCGCTAATGCCCCGTATGTTGTGATTATAACATAATTTGCATTGATTTTCAATGCTTTGAATTTTGATTATATGTCCGATTTGATTTTTTACTCAATATATGATAAAATACCTTATCAAATTATTTATAAGGTGATATTTTTGGAATTTCTTACTAAAGAATATAATTTCCCATCACATTCGGGATTATGCGACATATACGCTCAAAGCGCAGCACCTATTGACTATGGCTCAATTAAAGGCGTTGTTCAGATTTCGCACGGTATGGCTGAATACTCAAACCGTTATGCTCGTTTTGCACTTGAGCTTTGCAAGGCAGGTTACGCGGTATTTGTAAGTGACCACATAGGTCATGGTTCATCAGTTATTGACCGCAATATGCTTGGATTTTTCGGTGAAACCGAGGGTGAAGAACATTTTGTTGAAGATTTGAAATCCTTAACTGATATTATTAAAAGCGAATATCCTGACTTGCCATTTTTTATGCTTGGTCACGGTATGGGCTCACTAATTGCCCGTAAATACACCGCAAAATACGGTTATTTACTTGATGGCGTTATTTATAGCGGAACAAGTGGCGAAAACCCTGCACTTGGCATTGGCATTTCACTTGCAAATGCTCTTATCAAGCAAAACGGACCTATGCACCGTTCAGAAGTCCTTCACGCAATCGCATTTGGCGCATATAACAGAAAAACACAGAAACGCACCGAAAACGATTGGGCTTCTCGTGACGAAGAAGAAGTTGATAAGTACAATGCCGACGAATTGTGTGGCTACAACTACACAGTAAGTGGTATGAAAGCACTTTTCACAACTCTTAAGCAGGTATCTTCAAAGCGTTGGTACAACACAATACCTTTGAGTATGCCTATCTACTTGATTTCAGGCACTATGGACCCTGTTGGTGATTACAGTAAAGGTGTTAACGAAGTTTATAAAATGCTTAAAAAGACTGGACATAAAAATGTTACTATGAAACTTTACGAAGGTGCTCGTCACGAAATACTTAACGAGATTAACCGTGAAGAAGTATATGCTGATATTATTGCTTGGCTTAACGAAAAATCAGAAAAGCACCAAGAAGAGATGAATCAATCAGCAACAGTTGAATCAATTGACGATGTACTTCCACCACAAGAAGAAATTGTTGAAGATGTTGCCCCAGAGGTTGAAGAAACAACAGAAATTGAGACAGAAGAAATTAAAGAAAATACAGAAGAATAAAAAAAGACGCTGATTTTCAAATCAGTGTCTTTTTTGTTTGACAAACTATAATTATTTAATATTTTGCATTTTTTAGTCTTTCATATTCTTCCTCTGTGATTTCAACAACGCCACCGTGCTTATAGCCATAAGGGAAACTGAATAAATCAGGGCAACGAGTAAAATTCATATCACCTGGTTTTGAAGAAATGAATGGCACATAGCCCATTTTCTCTTTTTCGCAACCAAAGAAATCGAACAAAACACACCATCTGCCGTCGGGTAAGGTAAAACTTGTTCCCGCCTCATAAGAACCGGTTTTTTCAATAGTATTCATATATTCTTCAAATTTTTGGTCATGTTTATAGGGTCCATAAAGGTTGTCACTTGTAGCGTGCATATTCATTGACGGATTATGCGCATTTTTATAGAACATATGATAAACTCCGTCAATTTTGCGAATGTGAGTATCAAGAATTTCATTATCTTTTGTGAAGAAAAGTTTAGGTTCTGAAAATGTTTCAAAATCCTTTGTAACAGAACAATAAATTGACATATGCTTGTAGTTGTCTTCTGCCACAGTTGAGCCCCAATGGATTAAATACTCCCCTGTTTCTTCTTCAAAAAAAACTTCAGGTGCCCACATACAACCAAAATCGTCACGGCCAAAATACTGAAGTTTTTCTTCGCTGAAATGTACTAAATCATCCGTTTTCCACATACGAAGGCATTTGCTACCTGTACGATTGATATTGGACCAGTCAAGGTTAAAATTTTCATCATAACGATTAGCTACACAAAGGTCAGTTGTTAAAATTACAAAACCACCCGTATGAAGTCGCACAATTTCAATATCACGACAACCCTTTTCACCAAGTTTTGCAGTAAGCACAGGGTTTCCGTCATTGACCTTTTCCCAATTAAGTCCGTCACTACTTATTCCAAAATACACTTGCTCACCGTCAGGTGTATATTTTTCTTTGAAATGTGTAAATAAATATGGCATAATTTACTCCTTAAAAACAAGTACCACAATACTCGTAACCGTCATTAAGGTAAGATTTTAACTCTGTACCGCTGACGGTCTTTTTATTCTTTTCACTCATATTTTTAGCGCCTGAGCAAGTTGGCTTGTGGATTTTCTTTGAAGATGTATTAAGCACATACTGTGACGAATTCACATCATCTTCCGCTTTAGTGGTAGTTTCTGTATCTAACTGACTCTTACCTGTAGCGTAGTCGATTACAACACCCGGTTGCACATTATAGCAATACACATTAAAGCAGATACCGTCGCCATTATCCTCAACAGAATATGCTTCCATCTGCACACCACTTGCAACAAGGTTTTCGCCATCAAAAATTGGTGTTACACGATATAAAACGTGATTTTCAGTTTCTTTTACATAGTCAGCAATCATATTTTCAAAAGGCAACATACCCTCAGTATTCATATAACGAGTGCCTGTAATAAGATTTCGAGTATTTGCATTCTCCCCTGTCAACTGAAATCCGATTAAATGACATCTATTATACAGATATTTTCCGTCAACAAAATCGTACTTCGCAGTTACCCAACCAGTAGGCTTTACCTGACCAATACTACCACGGTCTTCAGTAGGCATTATTTCAACACCAACACAAGCATAAGTTACACCGCAACGACCAAGATAATCGAGTTCAGCATATTTTTCAAATGCAGTTGTAGTGTAATCATCGCTTGTGAATGTTGGCTGATTATCATTGATTGCAACATAAGGACTGCCCAAATATTCAGGAATATCTTTAAGGGTTATAGTTGTGATTTGTGTGTTTTCTGTTGTAGTGATTTCTGGCTCTGGGAAAATATCACCATTAACAAGCGAGCCACCACAAGAAGTAAAAGTAAGTAATAATACAAGAATTATACTGATTATTGATAAACGTTTTTTCATAATTACCTCACATATCTTTCTCTTGTAATCTTTTCGTGAGATGAGCCTATAAAATCTACTGTTTCGACTAAACTCCAGTTATCAAGAGAAATGTTGAAAAACGTATCTGCAGGGTACAATCTATTCCATTTATATATAATAATTCCTTGAATTTTGTCTTCACTCACCATAAAATTTTCTGCAAAAACGAATTCATTTTCAATATTCTCAAAATTTTCGCAGATTACCACCGAATTTTCAGGGAAAAG
>CALBKQ010000092.1 GCA_937895645.1 uncultured Clostridia bacterium | reverse complement strand
TCTTTTATACTGATTTCGAGGTGTATTATGAGTCTTATCGAAATAAAGGATATGTATAAAATCTATAATCCCGGCGAAAATGAGGTTCGTGCCATTGATGGTGTGAATCTTACCATTGAGCACGGTGAATTCGTTGCGATTATCGGTCAGTCAGGTTCAGGTAAATCAACTCTTATGAATATGCTTGGTCTTCTTGATATTCCTACAAGTGGAACATACACTCTTGACGGTGTTGACGTTAAAGATATGACTGATGATGAGTTATCAGAAATCCGTAACAAAGAAATTGGCTTTATTTTTCAGGGTTTCAACTTGATACCTAGTCTTACTGCAGTTGAAAATGTTGAACTTCCTCTTGTTTACCGTGGAATGAAAAAAGATGAGCGTAATAAACTCGCCCTTGAAGCATTAGAGCGTGTGGGTCTTTCACATCGTCTTGACCATTTGCCAAAACAGATGTCAGGTGGTCAGCAACAAAGAGTTGCAATAGCCCGTGCCGTTGCAGCAAGACCTCCTATTATTCTTGCTGACGAGCCTACAGGCAACCTTGACTCACATTCAGGTGTTGAAGTTATGAAAATTCTTCACGAACTTCACGAAGAAGGCAGAACAGTTATTCTTATTACTCACGATAATGATATTGCAAACGAAGCACAACGCGTAATCCGCATACAAGACGGTCAGATTATCTCAGATATTATCAACAAATAATATTGCTTTGTGCAATTACAAAAAATAATACTATTTTAAGGAAAAATGTTGCAAAAAAGTGTAGCATTTTTCCTTTTTTTATGCTAAAATTTGTATTTGTATAATTATATTGTATAGTAATATGCAGTTGGAGGAGAAAAAAGATGAAAAGAAAAAGCACATTCAAAAAACTTTTCTGTGTAATCCTTGCAGTTGCAGTTTTTGCAGTAAGCATTCCGTTTACAGCAATCGCAGCAACAACTGATGATGTGAATTTCATTATTTTAAGTGACCTTCACTATTTCGCAGAAGATTCACAAGGACCTACAGAAGAAGACAAAGCAGAATTCAACGAAATGATGCTCATGAACAATGCTACAAGCGGTTATGCACCTGAGATTCTTGATGCAGCACTTGCTAATGTTACTGCTATGGCATTACAGGGCAAAATTGATTTCTTGCTTGTACCTGGTGACTTGACAAAGAATGCTGAAAAAGCTGCTCACAAAGAACTTGTTGAAAAATTCAAAGCATTTGAATTAGCAACTGGTATTCCTGTTTATGTTATTAATGGTAACCACGATATTAACAATAACAGAGCTGCTATTTATGATGGCGAAAACCTTCTTAATGTCAAGAAGAACCCTGAAATGAGAAGTCAGCTTGACACAACTCCTGAAGAGTTTGAAGCTCTTTACAAAGATTTCGGTTATTCTTCAGAAGGTGGCTATTATAGTCGTTATAAAGAAATTGCAGGTAACTCTGAAGGCTCACTTTCTTATGCGATTGACCTTCCTAACGATTATCGTCTTATTGCTATTGACTCACAGCTTTATTCTGCAGACAATACAGATTCAGGTCTTAATGAACAGGAAACTGCAGGTCATATGTCCGACGCTCTTCTTGAATGGGCACTTGACGAGTGTGAACAAGCAAAAAAAGATGGTAAAACAATTATCGGCTTTACACACACAAACACAGTTCCTCACTTTGATACAGAAGTTGACCTTTTTGATAACTTTGTTTTCCGTGATTGGGAAAAAGCTGCTGACGCACTTGCAGATGCAGGTATGCACTACACAGTTTCAGGTCACGTTCATATGCAGGACGTTGCAACTTATGTAAGTGATAATGGTGAAGAAATTACCGATATTACAGGTGCTTCAATTTTAAGTTACCCTAATTTATTCAGAAGCGTTACTATGAGTACTGCTTCAAATGGTGATATTGACTGCACATATGAAACACACGACATTGACGAATATATTCCTGTTATAATCGACGGCGTTGCACAACCAAAGCCATTCAAATATCTTACATGGGGTTACAACTTTGGTGGTTCAAACATCAAGACATTCGTAACAAATGTCCTTAAATATCAACTTACTTATGGTTTCGGTAAAGATGTTAAAGACGCTGGTGGTCTTTACTATTACCTTGAACAGACAATTGGTATTAAAGAGCTTATTGGTGGTCTTGTTGACAACGAAACACTTGGTGGCATTCTCGGTGGACTCGGCGAAGCTGCTATAAGGGCACTTCTTTTCTCACTTTGCAATCAGGTTGATAAAGCATATCTTCAGGACCCTGACAAGACAATACAGACTCTTGACCCAATGCTTGACAAACTTCTCGCTATTGAAGTTTCTGATTATCCATCAGTTGTATTCAAAGACACACTCGGTTTCTACGGCACAGGTGAAAAAGGCACTCTTGGTGAACTTGCTTCTTCTGTTCTTGCATACCACTATACAAATAACGAAGACCCTAAGAATGACAAATTCCTTATGAGTGCTCTTGACCGTTTCTACAATGGTGAAAATGCAGAAGTAATTGTTGACACACTTCTTGATGTTGTTCTTAACGACCTTCTTCAAGATACAATTCTTAAAGATATTAAGATTGACCCTGTTTCATGGGGTATCAACAGTGAAATGGGTGACGTTGTAGCTACACTTACAGGAATTATTGACGGTATTCTTGGTACAAATGGGTTCCCTGAAATCGGCGTAAGCGACATTATTTCAATTCTCCTTCTTTCAGGTATTGTTGGTGGCGATAAACTTTCAGATATTGTATACGGACTCCTTGACGAATACCTTACAGAAAGTCAATATGACATTATCGACGGTGAGTTCTATAGAATTATGAAAGACCTTACTCACGACGATAACCCTGGTTATATGAAAGACTTTGACGGTACTGTTTCTTACAACGGTAAAGTAGCAGTTCCACTTTCACAGGATAATCTTCGTCTTCCTTCACATATTGCAGTAACATTCGGTGAAGATGCTGCAACTTCAAGAAATATCAGCTACTTTACAAAATACAGCCTTACAGATACTGACATTCAGATTGTTCCTTATTCTGAAAATCCTGATTTCAGTAAGGGCACAACGGTTAAAGCAAATATTGACACAAATTGCGAAATTGATGCAGACCGCGAATATTATGCAATCGATTTAGGATTTATCGGTATTATTACTCACGAAATGCAGGTAAACCGTCACACTATTGAGATTACAGGTCTCAGTGAAGGCACAAAATACTGCTATCGTGTTGGTAATGCAGAGCGTGGCTGGTGGAGTGACATCGGTGTTATTGACACTGCTGACAACACTAACGCATTCAGTTTCTTCCATATGACAGACCCACAGTCAGTTACAGAAAAACAGTATGCTGAAAACTGGGCAGTTGCTCTTGACACTGCATTTACAAATCACAGTGATTCTGATTTCATTCTCAACACAGGTGACCTTGTTGACAATGGTAATGACTTTGTTGAGTGGAAGAGAATGTTCAACACAGCAGCTGACTCACTTATGGATACTGTTATAATGTCCGCATCAGGTAACCACGAAGAACGTGGTGACAATGCACAGGTTAATAACTTTGTATATTCAAATCTTCCTGAACAAGATACAACAACCGGTGTTTACTATTCATTCGACTACAACACCGCTCACGTTGCAGTTCTTAATACAAATGACTTGAACGACGAAAACGGTCTTTCAGACGCACAGATTCAGTGGCTTACTGAAGATATGAACGCAAGTGAAAAAGCATGGAAATTTGTAGCACTTCATAAAGCACCATATTCAAATGGTTCACACTTTGATGATGAAGACGTTGCTGCTATCCGTGCACAACTTGCAACATTAATGCCAGAACTTAACATTGACGTTGTATTCCAGGGTCACGACCACGTTTATATGCGTACTGATGTTATGAACAACAACGCTATTGTTGAAACAGAGACACAAACTCTTAAATATAATGGTCTTGAATATGTTTCAAAAATCAGTCCCGAAGGTACAATCTACTCAATTAACGGTACTGCAGGTAGCAAACACTATGAGCCAAAACCAGCAGAAGAAACTGCAGAAACATTCCCTGCAGGTGAAACAGTAGTTTCAATTAATGTTCCTTCATATTCATACATTCAAATTGATGGCGGTAACCTTTACTTTGACTCTTATGCAGTAAACGGTGACGGTAGCGAAGAAAGAGTTGACAGCTTTGCTATTTCAAAGGTTGTTACACTCGAAGATGGTACTGTTATTGATGGTACAAACGGTAACGCTACTGACGAGTCAAACAAGAACGACAATGTAATTGGTGATATCACTGATACATTCCGTCAGAATCCTGTATTCTCTTATGTAGCAGTTGCAGGCGTTGCACTTGTAATTATCGCAGGTGTAGTAATGGCAACAATCATTATTAAACGCAGAAGAGAAGAAGCATAATTAATTTGTAATGCTGAATTCGTAATTCGTAATTAACGGTGAGAGATTTTTCTCTCACCGTTTTTTATTTCACTTTTTACTTGACTTATATTTTTTATTTTGATATAATTTTATGCGATATTGAAAACACAGTGAAAAAGAAAGTAGATTAATTGAGTACGCTTAACAGAGAGTTGTGCCTTGGCTGAAAGCACATAAGTTGAAAGTTTAATTGAAGTTCCCTTTGGAGTGGTGTTGTTGAAATAACAGTAGGCAACAACGGTTTATTCCCGTTACAGAATACGGAAAGTGTTTGCTTTTTGCAAAAAATTGGGTGGTACCGCGGATTTTTATTCGTCCCATACTCTTTTGGAGTATGGGGCTTTTTTGTTCCCTATATTTCCGATTATAAAACAAAGTGAGGAAGAAAAGATGAGAGAAAAACTTGAAGCTATCCGTACTCGTGCGGAAGCAGAACTCAGCACTTTTGACTCCCAAAGTCAACTTGAAGAATTTAGAGTACAAGTGCTTGGTAAAAAAGGTGAACTTACATCATTACTTAAAATGATGGGTTCATTATCAGCAGAAGAAAGACCAATTATGGGTCAGCTTGCCAATGAAGTGAGAGCATTTATTGAAGAAAAAATTACAGAAAAGAGTAAGG
>CALBKQ010000091.1 GCA_937895645.1 uncultured Clostridia bacterium | reverse complement strand
ATCCGCCACTTTTTGTAATGGCAGTAGTGCAGTTTTCACTTTTGAAAACATAACAGGGTATATCACCATTTTCTTCATATGAATATTCGAGTGAGCTTTTTTCATTTTCACATACGTTTTGAGCAACTTTAAGTGCATCATCTTGTGATATTTCTTTTAATCCTTTTAATAATAAGGGTTCACCTTGTTCAATATGGTCAGAAAACGGACCGTCATAAATAAGAGATGGTAAATCTGAAAGTGATTGCTCAACATCATCAAAACTACTGTTTATAGTTACAAGATTACTGCTTTTCTCTAAAAGGGTAGAGTCGTAATCATCAAAAGTAAAAGTTCCATTTTCAAGTTCATAACACATCTGGTTAACTTGCTCATTTAGCGAGTTGCAATATTTATAAAGTTCTGCAAGTTGTCGACGTTCTTCTGCACTTAAATTTTCACCATTAGCACTTTTGCGTCCTAATGCCATTACAAATTCGCCCACTTGTGACAAAAACTTGTATGTGTTTGCAAGTTGTGTATCGCTCGATGGTAACATCAGCAAATTGTTTTTAGCACCTGAAGATTCACGCCATAACTCTGATGCAAGTTTTGAAATCATAGTAGGTGTGCTTGAATACATAACTTTCTCAAGATTAGTGCCAATATTGTTAAGATTTTCGTCAAGGGAAACAAGTGCTAACTGGTTGGTTAATAGTACTTCTCGTTCAAACTTTGCAAGTTTTACCGATTGCACAATGCTGAATATTCCTAATACCAGAATAATTGCAGTTGTATAGAGAATAATTCGTATTTTACTTCGCGAAAAAGTTGCCCTTTTACCCATTTTTTACACTCCTTTGTAGGTTTGAGGTTATTGTTTACAAAAAATTCAAAAATATACTGTAAAAATCGTCATTTTTTATTTGCCAAACAGCAGATTTTGTAGTATAATTATTTTGATTTATTATGCAAAATGGGGGAGGAGTATCGTAATGGTTTATCTTGATAATAGTGCTACTACAAAACCTTGCGAAAAAGCTGTAAAAAAAGCACTTGAAATGATGACAGAAAACTTTGGAAATCCCTCATCACTTCACTTTTGTGGATTCAATGCAAAAAAAGAATTAGACAGCGCAAGACGCACTTTGTCTGACTTTTTGTCTTGTCAACAAAATGAAATATATTTTACACCAAGCGGTACAGTTGCAAACAACACTGCAATTTTAGGTACTGCAAAGGCAAAACGTCGTGAGGGTAAAAAAGTAATTACAACATTACTTGAACATCCAAGCGTAATAAAGCATTTTGAAATACTTTCAGAACAAGGTTTTGAAGTGGTTTACTTAAAACCTGATAGTAATGGTAAAATCAGCCTTCAGGAACTTTCTAACGCAGTTGATGAAAACACAATTCTTGTAAGCATAATGGCAGTTAATAACGAAGTTGGTTCAATTCAGGATATCGGAAAAATAAAAGGCATTATAAAAGATAATAAATCTAAAGCATATTTTCATTGTGATGCTGTTCAGGCATTCGGTAAAATTACATTAAAACCGAAAAAACTTGGAATTGATTTAATGAGTATGAGTGCCCATAAAATACATGGTATAAAAGGTGCAGGTGCTTTATATGTGAATAACAGTATCCGCATTTTACCAAGTATTGCAGGTGGCGGACAAGAAAGTGGTCTTATTTCCGGAACTGAGGCAATTCCTGCAATCTGTGCATTCAGCGAAGCGGTTAATGATATTGGCAATGTTGAAAAGAATCTTGCCGAAGTAACAAAAGTCAGAAATTATTTTGTTGAAAAAATTTCAACAATCAATAAAGTTTATGTGAACTCACCAATAGATGCACTTCCGTATATAATTAATATTTCAGTTGAAGGTGTACCATCACAGGTAATGCTCAACTCACTTTCATCAATGGGTATCTGTGTTTCTGCAGGGTCAGCCTGTGCTAAAGGACACCGAAGTGATGTTTTGACTGCAATGGGTGTTTCGCCAAAAGGTATTGACAGTGCAATCCGTATAAGTTTGTCAAAAACTACCACAGAAAACGAAATGGATTTATTGTATAATGGAATAGTTGACACAATAAATCGTGTTAGGAGATAAAAATGAAAGAAATCATACTCATAAAAAATGGTGAGTTAGCACTTAAAGGGCTCAACCGTTCAACTTTTGAAGATATTTTAATAAAAAACATTCGCAAAAGAATAAAACCTCTTGGCGAGTTTGAATACAGAAAAGAACAGTCAACTGTCGCAGTTGTTCCTATGGATGATTATGTTGATATGGACGAAGTTAGTGACAGAATAAGTCGTGTATTTGGTATTGCCGCATATTCTCGTGCGTTACAGGTTGAAAAAGATATGAATGTAATCCTCCAGAATGCACCTGAGTATCTTGCAGAACAACTTAAAAATGCAAAAACCTTTAAGGTTGAGGGTAAACGTTCTGATAAAAAATTTCCACTTAAATCACCTGAAATTTCAGCAGAAGTTGGTGGTGCAATTTTAAGTAAATTCCCACATTTAAGAGTTGATGTTAAAAATCCTGAAATCCTTGTTACTATTGAAATTCGTGAAAAATTTGCTTTTATCCGTGGTAACCAGACCAAAGGTGCAGGTGGTATGCCAACAGGTACAGCGGGCAAGTCTTCAATTCTTATTTCAGGTGGTATTGATAGTCCCGTTGCAGCATATATGATGGCAAAACGCGGTCTTGTTCTTAATGCAATCCATTTTGCGTCTCCGCCATACACTTCACCTCAATCTGAAGAAAAAGTTCATAACCTTCTCCGTCAGGTTTCAAGATATAGCGGTAACATAACTCTTTTTACAGTTGGATTTACTGAAATTCAGGAAGAAATCCGTGACAAATGTCCTGAGGATTTGTTTACACTTATTATGCGTCGTTTTATGATGAGAATATCACAACGTATAGCAGAAAAAGAAGAAAGTAAAGCACTTATTACAGGTGAAAGTCTCGGTCAGGTTGCAAGTCAGACGCTTAATGCTCTTGCTTGTACTGACGCAGTTGTAGGAATGCCTGTTTTCAGACCACTTATTGGTCTTGATAAAGATGAAATTATTAAGGTTTCAAGAAAAATTGATACTTTTGATATTTCTATTGAGCCTTATGAAGATTGTTGCACAGTATTTACACCAAAGCATCCAAAAACAAAACCACAGATTTCTGTTCTTGAAAATGCCGAAAAAGCATTGGATGTTGAGGCACTTATTGACCGCGCAATCGAAAACACAACTATTAAAAATATTTGTTTTTAAGGTAGATTTGTAATGACGCTGGAAGAAAAAGTTGTTAAAACCCTTAATGAAAAAGGTCTTGTGTTGGCAACTGCCGAGTCCTGCACAGGTGGTCTTATTTCAAAAAGAATAACTGATGTAAGTGGCTCATCATCTGTTTTTAATTGTGGAATTGTAAGTTACAGTAACGAAATTAAAGAACAAGTGCTTGGAGTACAGCATAAAACTCTTGAAACTTATGGTGCAGTCAGTGAACAAACTGTGCGTGAAATGGTCAAAGGCGTTTTAAGAATTTCGGGTGCAGATATTGCAGCTTCAGTTTCAGGAATTGCAGGGCCTAATTCTGACAATACAAAAAAGCCTGTGGGACTTATTTTTCTTGCAGTTTCAGATGGCGAAAAAATAATGGTAAAACAACTTAATAACATTTTTACAGAAAATATAAGAGAGAATAACAGAAAAAGTGCCTCTGATGAAGCACTGAGAATGATTTTAGATTTGGTAGGTGAGTGATATGAAAAAAAGAAAAATGGGATTAGGCAGAATAATTTTACTTATCATTTGCATTCTCGTGTTCGTTTTTTCTGCGTCACTTGTCGTAAAACATTTTGTTGAAATAAAAGAAAATCAAGATTACTATGAACAGATACAAGAACTTGTAACTGATGCACCAGAGCAGACTCCTGACTATAATTCTGTAATTAAAGTCAATACAGATACAGTTGGTTGGATTAAAGTGCCTAATACTAATATTGATTATCCTGTTGTTCAGTTTTCAAATAACGACTATTATCTTAACCACGACTTTGATAAAAAATATAATTATCGTGGTGCAATATTTATGGATTATCGCAATAATTCCACCGATTTAGACGCAAATACAATAATTTATGGTCATAATTGTTACGATAAAACAATGTTTTCAGAACTTGACCAGTATGAAAAAATAGATTTTTATAAAAAAACACCGGTGTTTGAATTTAATACACTCACAAAATGTTATAAATGGAAAATCTATGCAGCATTTATTACTAATGCTGACCCGAACGAAGATAATGGGTATGTTTTCAACTACATATATCCGTATATGGATGGTGAAAACTTCAACGGATTTATTGAAGAAGTAAACAAACGGAGACTTTATGTGACTGATGTTGATATTACTGATGAAGACAAAATGTTGGTTCTTTCAACTTGCGTTAGAACTCTTGATACAGTCAATAAATACGGTAAAACAACATATCGTGCCGACGCCAGACTTGTAATTGTGGCAAGGGCTTTACGAGATGGTGAAAGTGCAGAGGTTGATGTTTCAAAGGCGTATGTAAATAAAAATCCAAAATATCCGCAACTCTGGTACGATAATAAAAATATTGAAAATCCTTTCAAGAATGATAAAAAATGGTATCCTCAGGAGGTAGTTAAGTAATGAATAACAGCGAAAACAATAATAACGAAATACTATCCTTTGAGGAACTTCGCAAAAAACTTGGTATGGATGAGTCACTAAAAACAGAAATAAAACCTGAAAATGCAGGAAAAATCGTTGATGCAACACCCACAACAGACGATATTTTTACACAGATTGAACAGACACTTAACGAAACAACTGAAAATGAAACTGTAAACGAGTCAAAACATATTGTTGAAAATGGTAAAACTTTTGTTGATATTACAGAACAGTATGTTAAAAAGGAAACTGTAACTGAAACAGAAACAATAGTTGAAGAAAAAGCTGAAACAGTAACGCCTAAAAAGAAAAAAGTGCGCACATTTAATGAGATTTTTTCTGATTTCTTCAAAGGCTTTATTCCGTTAAAAAAGGATAGTACAAAAGAAAAAATCCGTAAAATTATTATGGATGCAGCAATAATTACTATAATTGGTTGTTGTTTTGCTTTTGCTGATTTGTATGTTGAAAGACAAGTGCAGTTAAAACAAAAGGAAGAAATCAAAGAATCTATTGTTGATACCGATAATTTTGACGATAACCAATATGTTGAAGCATGGCAGGACGTTTTTGCAAAATATCCAACAATCCAATTCCCTGAAAATATGAATCTTAAATATTCTTATCTTTATGCGGTTAATCAGGATTTAGTTGGTTGGGTTAAAATTGATAATACAAACCTTGATGTTCAGGTTGTTCAGTCAAATGACAACGATTATTACCTGAATCGTGATTTCTACGGTAAAACAAGTCGTTATGGTTGCCCTTACCTTGATTTCAAAAATGATTCAAAATATCTTGATGACAATACAGTAATTTATGGTCATCATATGACTGACGGTCTTATGTTCTCAAATCTTGATAAATATAAGACGCTTGAAGGTTATAAAGATTCACCGATAATTGAATACAGTACATTATATGAAACATATTATTTCAAAGTTTTTGCAGCGTTTATTTCAAATGCAAAAGTTGCTGATGATAACGGTAATTTCTTTAATTTTATAGTTACCGATTTCGTAACTGACGAGAAGTTCAGTGGATTTGTAGATGAAGTTGAGAAACGCAGTATATTCAAAACAGATGTTAATGTTCAGCCAGATGATAAACTCATAACACTTGTTACTTGTTCTTATGAATTTGACAGTGCAAGACTTGTTGTAATGGGCAGACTTCTTCGTGAAAATGAAGATAAATCAGTGCTTGTTGATGAAGCAACACTTAATACATCACCTAAATATCCTCAGGCATGGTATGACGCAAAGAATATGACTAACCCATACGCTGACGATGTTTGCTGGACACCATAAATTAGTAAAAAATAGTTTGTATATATAGGGTAAAAGAGAGGTAAAAGTAAAATGAAAGTTAGATTATTGTCACTTAATGTTGACAAGAGTATGCCTTTTGCAAGATATCAGGCAAGAGTGATAAGTAGTATCAAGGCATATTCGGAAGATGCATCTGTTTTTGAAGAGTATGACAATCTTCGTGATTTGTTCGGTGCTTTACAAGATGCATTAGAAAACGATGAACTTATTATCACGGCAGTTGATAATAAGAACTATAACAAACTTAAAAATGCACTTATTCAGGCCCTTGAAACTGAAACTGTGTATAATACATCAATCCTCAATATGCTTGAAAGTGATGAGGAAATGGATGATAAAACCCGAAAAGCATTTTCAATTTTCCCTGAACCTGCAACAGTATTCTTGTCAAAGGATGGTTTATATTCAGGCTTTGGTATTGAAAATGGTACACAGTATCTTTTAATGCTTCCTATTGATAATGAAAGAATCAATATTATTTTAAGAAATGGTGTTGTTCCCTTCCTTTCAAAAAGTATTGAAATTCCTGTTGAAAACGAGTTCCTTAGTGAAAAGAAATTTTTTGATAATGAAAAAGTTGCAATTGCAGTAAGTCGAATTATTGACTCAGGTTCAGTGGTTGCTGTAAATGGTACACAAAACGCAGAAGTAATCAAGAGTTGCGGCGATAATATTCCTAATTTTGATGAAGTTTTTGTGTTTACACCTCATGTTGAAGATAAAGGTGATGTAAATGCTACTGAATATGCTGCACAACTTGCAAAAGTAAGTCTTGACTTGTCTGCTGCCAATATTGGTGCATCAATCAGTGATATTTACACATCAAATGACGCAAAGTTTATCTGTATCGCAGTTGCTAATTATGAATCAGCAGTTGTCAGAAAACTTTATATGTCAGATGATGAAACAGAATCAGCATTTATTGAAGCTGCTGCCGTTGAACTTATTGAACTTATAGGTGAAAAAGCAGCAGGAGTGCAGAGCGTAGGCATTGAAATTACAGAAGATAATAATAAAATTACAGATGAAGATAAAAAGCCTGTGAATAAAAAATCAATTATCATTATTTCTGCTGTTTTAGGTGCAATCGTACTTCTTTGTGCAATACTTGGTATTGTTTATAAAGTTCAGGGTGAAAATGGTGCTCTTGCAAACGCTTTTAATAAGATTTTCAATATTACTACAACAACAGAAAGCACAACTGAATCTACAACAGAAAGCACAACCGAAATCACTACTGAAGCACCTGCAGCTGAACTCAGAATTTCTGATTTTATGATTGCAGATTTAATCAAAATAGAAAAGCTTAAGAATACAGAGGAAGAAACAACAGAAAGCACAACAGGTGCTGATGAGTCAACAACAGAAAGTACAACGGAGCCTGAAACTCAGGTTGATAAAGGTGCACCAACTGTTATGAAAATTAACGGAGTGGAGATTGAGGCTAAAGAAGCACTTGGCAGACTCGTTATGACTGAAATGGGTGAAGGTTATAACATTGAAGCTGTTAAAGCACAGGCAGTTGTAATCTATACATACCTTAAATACCGTGACACAAATTTTGAAATCGACGGTGTAAAAATCAGTGACACAGTCAATGACGAAGTAAAATCTGCAGTTGACGCAGTGTTTGGTGAATATTTGACTTTTGATGGTGAGGTAGCACTTACACCTTATTTTGAAATTGCTGCAAAGAAAACAACAGATGCTAAAAACATTTTCTCAAAAGAATATCCATATCTCAAACCTGTTACAATAAACGGTGACCCTGATTCTTCATCAGAGGCATTTAAGGTTGAGCGCAAGTATTCAATGGGTGAGTTCAAAGGTTTACTTCTTAACTTTGATAGTACACTTAAACTGGGTGATGAACCTATTATGTGGGTTGATGTAAAGGCCCACGATGCATCAGTTTCTTCAAGTATCGGTTATGTAACAAAAGTAACGGTGGGTGACAAAGAAATCAGTGGTATTGATTTCCGCACAAAAGTATTTACAGCATCAACACTTCTTTCACATTGTTTCACAGTTGATTATAATGAAACAACAGGCGAATTTCTTGTTACAACATACGGTAACGGTTTAGGCATAGGTATGAGTAAAACAGGTGCTGATTACATGGCAAACAATAAATCAAGCTATAAAAAAATTCTTTCAACATATTTTAATGGCACAAAGCTTACACAGGAGGAAAAGGTATGAAAATTTTAGTTACAGGCGGAGCAGGTTTTATTGGTTCACATACTTGTGTTGAACTTCTGAATTCTGGTTATGAAATCGTAATTGTTGATAATCTTTACAACTCAAGTGAAAAATCACTTGATAGAGTTCGTGAACTTACCGGTAAAGATTTCGCGTTTTATCCTTATGATATCCGCGATAAAGAGAATATGCGCAAAGTTTTTGAAGACCATAAAATTGATGCATGTATTCACTTTGCAGGTCTTAAAGCGGTGGGCGAAAGCTGTCGTGAACCTTTAATGTATTACGATAATAATATTGGTGGTACATTGGCACTTTGTGAAGTTATGGCAGAGTATAATTGTAAAAAAATCGTGTTCAGTTCTTCAGCAACTGTCTATGGTATGAACAATATCTCACCACTTAAAGAAGATATGAAAACAGGTGGTACTACAAATCCTTATGGTACTACAAAATATATGATTGAAATCATTCTTGATGACTTCCATAAAGCAGATAAAGATTGGGCAGTAACACTTCTTCGTTACTTTAATCCAATCGGTGCTCATAAGAGTGGAACAATGGGTGAAAATCCAAACGGTATTCCAAATAATTTAATGCCATATGTAACACAGGTTGCAGTAGGTAAATTAAAAGAGCTTGGCGTATTCGGTAATGAC
>CALBKQ010000090.1 GCA_937895645.1 uncultured Clostridia bacterium | reverse complement strand
AAAAATCAATTTAATTGAAGCATTTACTTTGTAGTTTTTGAAGTCTTTTTCTTTGATTTCTATGTAGTAAATTTTGCACCTTCCTTGCCGATAGTTTTGGATATCATCAAAATAGCATCAAATTGTGATTTGGAGATTTTATATAAATCTGAATGTAGTTGTTTTTCTACGGAATATGGCACGCAGTCTGTGAGACCGCGGATTAACTCCAAAACCGCGTGCCGTGGGTTCGTGCGTTAAGAAAATGATACGGTGTATCATTTTTAGCGAGAAGCACAACGCAAATCCACCATTTGCGTTGTGAATATATAATTCGAATCCTTCTGCCCCTGCCAAAAACAAAAACGGATACCGTTAGGTACCCGTTTTTTGTTTATCCATTTAGTGTGAAGGATGATTGGTCTGTGCGTAAAAAACATGATAATTAGTACATTCTTTGATTAATTCTTATAACTTCTCCACTTAATTCTGAGGCTGAATTTTAACTAATTTTATATTGAGTATATTAGTTTTTATGATATAATTAAATCAAGCATATTTTATAAATTGAAATATGAGGGATTTTTGAAGGCGTAAGTTCAATCTAAAAACTTTTTTAACAATGCTGACAAATAAACCGTTGGAGAATTGCTATGAACAAATTCAATCACAATTTCACATTATTTGAAAAAAGTCAGTCTTATAGCATATACAAATCTGACGACAATATAGCTAGGCTGGATTTCATAAGCGAAAGTTGTATACGAGTTGCGATTTATAAAGAGAACAGCAAAATGCTACCAACATTTTCTGTCAGTCCTAATAACGATTTACTTATGAACGGCAGAGACAGACTTTCTCTTGACGGATTTTCTCCATGCAGAATTGAAAGTAAAGAAACAGAAAATGGTGAAAAATTCACTCTGCCATGTAGTGTAGAAATCAATCTTGATTTACACAATTTTATACTATCATACTCACTTGACGGCAAAGAACTTTTTTCAGACCGCAAACCCCTTGCATACAATTTTGACGGAGAATTTGGTAAAGACAATTTTCACTATATCACACGGGAGAAAACAGAAATAATCTATGGTCTTGGTGATAAAGGCGGTGACCTTAATAAATCGGGCAGAGCATTCCGTATTGAGTGTAGTGACGCTATGGGATACGACGCAAAAGAGAGTGACCCGCTTTACAAGCATTTACCTTTTTATATCTGTGAAAACAGTGTAGGAGCTTACGGAATCTTTTATGACACTACCGACACTTCTTTTGCTGATTTTGGCAAAGAAATAAACAATTATTATCCCACATACAAATATTTTAGAACAGAGGATAACTGCCTTGTTTATTATGTTTTCTTCGGAAATAAATTGTCAATTCTTCAACAGCTCTGTTTTCTTTGCGGCAAACAACCATTCCCACCCAAATGGAGTTTTGATTTTTGTGGAAGCACTATGTCTTATACTGATGCTCCCGACAGTGAAAATCAAATGAATGGATTTCTACAAAATCTCAAAAACTTTAACCTTTCTTGTGGTGGATTTTATCTTTCATCAGGATACACTTCAATAGGAAACAGACGGTATGTATTTAATTGGAATACGGACAAATTCCCCAAGCCGAAAGAGTTTATCAGGAAGTTCAGCGATGAGGGAATAAATATTATACCCAACATAAAACCTGCATTTTTAGACAGCCACCCTTTATATGATGAGATTGCCAGAAAAGGCTATTTTATCAAAAACAAAGATGGTACTCCTTTTGTAACAGAATTTTGGGACGGCTTGGGAAGCTATCTCGATTTTACTAATGCTGAAGCATTCGATTATTGGTATGAAAAAGTTAAAGAGTGCTTACTTGATTATGGTGTTACTGCAACTTGGAATGACAATAACGAGTTTGATATAAAAGACCTTGATGCTGTTGCTTATGGTTTTGGAGAAGGTAATGTAAGTGCAAAGAGAATAAAACCAGCACTTACATATCTTATGGTGCTTTCTTCTTATTTGGTACAAATAAAAAAAGAGCCGAATCTGAGACCGTTTATCTCTACCAGAAGCGGAAATTTGGCTGTGAGACGACTTGCACAGACCTGGTCAGGTGACAACAGAAGTGAATTCAAAGATTTGCGTTATTGCCACAATATAGGTCTTACTATGTCACTTTCAGGACTTTTCTTTTATGGCCACGATTTAGGTGGATTTGACGGTGATATGCCATCAAGAGAATTACTTTTGCGTTGGCTTCAGCACGGCGTATTTGAGCCAAGATTTACTATTCATTCCTGGAACAAGGATGGTTCTGCTACGATGCCGTGGAGTTACGAAGATATTATTCCGTATGTTCGAAATCTTTTCGCACAAAGGCATACACTTCTGCCCTACCTTTACAACTGTGCTTACAATGCAGTCAAAAATGAAATTCCAATGAATGCACCCGCATTTCTTTATTATGATGATAAAGAGCTTTTGGAAGAAAATGATACAATGATGTTCGGTAAAGATATCCTCGTGGGCTTTGTGTTTGACGAAGGCAAAGAGGAAACAGAAATATATCTGCCACGAAAAGATGATTGGTACTTAGGTGATAAACTTTATCAAGGCGGACAAAAGATTAAAATCAACATACCAGCCGAAAGTGAAATGCCTTACTTTGTAAAAAGTGGAAGTGTAATTGCAACAAATGAGGCACCTTATGGATTCAATAAAAAAGATGATATTGTTTTTACTGTTTATCCCATAAATGAAGGCTCTTTTGAAAGCGACTTTTTTAACGATGACGGAGTTTCATTTGCCTATCAAAAAGACGAATGTGTAAAAATCCATTTTACTGTGACTTGCGACAAAAACAAAGTCAGCGTCAATTATGTAAACACCGGAAAAACAGATTTTAATGTCAAATTAAAACTGTATTCTGGAGACACAAGATGTTTTGAAATTAAAAGTAAACTATAAATTGCAATAAAAAATGGTCTGTACCTGACAGACCATTTTTGTTTTATGCTATTCAAATTTTAATATTTAATCTAAAAATCCACCGAACAGTCCGCCACCAGTTGTGCTTTCTTCAGTTTGTGGCTCGGTGCTTGGTGGTGGTCCGTAAACCTTAATATATACATTAGTGCCTTTTACACGACTTGCACCCTCTTCAGGTGTTACTTCTGCAACAATGCCTTCTTCATAATCACCATTATTCTCTTTTGTAATTATATTTACTACAAATCCTGCTTCTTCAAGTTGCTCTTTTGCAAAGTCAACATAAAGATTTTTAACTGATGGTATTATTTTATATTCAGGACCTTTACTTACAACAAATGTAATTACAGTACCCTCTTCAACAACCTGACCTGCCTCAATACTTTGGGAAATAATATAACCTTTTTCAACTTCTGTACTGTATTCCATTATAGATTTAATAGTGAAACGGTCATTCTGGACAGGGTTTTGTGCAACCATATCATAAGAACTGTTTACAAAATTAGGAACTTCAAACATTTCGGGCGCTTCAGTTGTGGATTCGATTGGTGTCTCAACATAATCTCTTAAGACTTTATCATACAAGAACCAACCACCTACTACAATAAGCCCTACACCTAGACACACAAGAAATGCAATAAGAATTGTTTTTGCAGTTGAGTTTTCATCAGCATCAACCACTACTGCTTCGGGCTCTTTTTGTTTTCTCTCCCCTGTTGGTACATTTACACCTGAAAATGATGAAACCACGTTACCCGGTGTTGCTGAAAGTTCTTCGCGAAGTGACTCAACATCTTTTGTTCGGTCTTGCGGGTCAATCTGCAAACCATTCATGAGTGCGTTGATTACATAAACAGGAATAATTTCGGCATATCTTGCAGGGATTATAAGTTGGTCATTCATTGAACGGGAAACTGCATCTTGTGGTACGCTACCTACAAGGGCTCTGTAAATTACTGCACAGAATGCGTAAACATCTGACCAGCAACCATTTTCGTAAGTATAACCATACTGTTCGATAGGCGTATATCCCTCAAACAATTCAGGCGATAACTCACTGCCTTCAATTCGTGCTTCACTTATTGAAAAACCTGAGAGACGAAGTTTACCGTCACGACCTATAAGAAGATTATCAGGGTTAATACCATTATGAGTGATGCCCATTTTGTGAAGTGTAGAAAGTGTTGAAAGCACAGGCATAAACAGTACTTTTGCTTTTTCCCAATTAAGATAACCTGTCTGACTACGAAGTAAAAACTCACGAAGTGAAATACTTTCAACATATTCAGTTACCACATAAGCAGTATTGTTTTCTTCAACAATATCTACCACAGGAATAAGTGCAGAAAGTCCTCTTACACGAGCCAACTGACGCCACAAATCAAGGAACTTTTTAAGATATGAATAATAGTAATCATACCATTGTTCCTTAACTTTGATTTTAGTTTCACCGAAACTGCGGTCAATAAACTTTTCAGGTAAAAACTCACGGACATACACAGGTGTATTACGACCTGTGTCATAAGCCATGTATGTAGCACCCTCACTATTAGATGACAAGACTTTACCTAAAATGTATTTGTCACCTACGGGTGTTCTTAATGGTAAATAAGGTGAAATCTGTGGTGAATCAACATAATAACCACATTTTGGACACTGCTTTTCGCCATATAATTCATTCATACAACTCATACAAAGATTATCTATGTTCATAAAAGCGTCCCCTTTCTATACTTATATAATATATCACACTTTTGTCATTGTCAAATGACAGAATTATTACGATTCATCAGAAAGCACTGCTTCGGCACATTTTACACCGTCAACTGCTGCTGAAACAATACCACCTGCGTACCCTGCCCCCTCACCACAAGGATAAAGTCCACGAATATTTGTCTGATAAAACTCATCTCGTAAAATTCTTACAGGTGATGAACTTCGTGTTTCAGGTGCAGTAAGAACTGCGTCGTGCATTGCAAAACCTTTGAGTTTTTTATCCATCTGCACGAGAGCGTCGCGCATAGTATTTACTACTTTTTGCGGTAAAACATCACTTATGTCACCCATTGAAACTCCTGTAGGAAATGATGGTTTCACTGCACCAAGTTTTGTAGATTTTTCGTTTTTAAGAAAATCACCAACCAGTTGTGCAGGTGCTGTGTAACCCCCTCCACCAAGTTTGAATGCTTTTTGCTCAATTTCACGCTGAAGTTGGAAACCAGACAAAACATGTTCACTTGGAAAATCAGCAGGCTCAACACCTACAAGGATTGCAGAGTTTGCATTTTCTTTGTCACGGGCATATTCACTCATACCATTTGTAACAACTCCACCCTTTTGTGAAGATGCGCAAACAACTGTACCACCAGGACACATACAGAATGTGTATGCTCCCCTACCGTGTGGTGGATGACATGCAAGTTTATAATCAGCTGCACGAAGTTTTGGATGATTTTTATATTCACCATACTGCACAGTATTGATAAAATCTTGTGGGTGTTCAATTCTAGCGCCTATTGAAAATGGTTTTTGCATCATATTGATACCTTTATTATAAAGCATTTCAATAGTATCACTTGCAGAATGGCCGATTGAAAGAATAAGTGCGTCAGTTTCAACATCTCTTTCTTTTCCAAACTTATCTTTTATAGTTATTCCATGAATAAATCCGTTGGCAACTATAATATTTGTAAGTTGAGTGTCAAAAAGCACTGTACCTCCAAGAGAGATAATTTCTTCACGGATTGCTTTTACAGTTGATTTTAATTTATCGGTACCTATATGAGGTTTTGCATTTGTAAGTATGTCTTCAGGTGCACCGTGATTTACAAACTCTTCAAAAACAAATCTGCAACGACTGTCTTTAATACCTGTTGTAAGTTTACCGTCAGAGAATGTACCTGCACCGCCCTCACCATACTGAATATTTGAGTTTTCATTAAGGTCACGATTAGTCCAGAAATTATTTACATCATTTGTACGCTTATCAATATCACTGCCACGCTCAATAATAACGGGACAATGACCACTGCGTGCAAGAATGAGACCTGCAAACATACCTGCAGGGCCAAAGCCTGCAATTACAGGTGGTAAGGTACTTTTTCTGTTGGACTGTGGCATTAAATAAGTATATTTTTCGCATACTTTAACCTTACTATTATCAAGGCTCATTGCAATTTTTTCTTCGTCACCGTCAACAGTTGCATCAACTGTAAAAACGAATTTTACTTCACCTTTACGACAATCCACACTCTGTTTATATATTTCAGTTTTTAATAATCTTTTTCGTTCAATTTTCAACACCTTGGCACAAGCTGTTTCAATGTCATTGAAATCACAGTCAAGGTCAAGTTTTATTTCACTGATTCTGAGCATTATTAATCCTTTCGGCTATTGTGTTACCTGCCAGTCTGCCTGATGCCCACGCCCATTGAAGATTGTAACCACCGCAGTCACCGTCAATATTAAGGGCTTCACCACAACAGAATGTATTTTCGACAAGTATTGATTCCATTGTCTGTATGTTAAACTGTGAGCAATCTGCACCACCTGCAGTAACCTGTGCATAATCAAAACTGCGTGAGTTTTTAATTTTGATTTTCCAACACTTTATTATTTCTGCAAGTTTTTCAATTTGACTGTCAGTCAGTTCATTTATTCTTCCGTTTACTTGAATTTCGCACTCTTTCATAAGAACAATGCAAAGTTGTTTGTTCATAATACCACTAAGCATATTTTCGCAAAGACCCTTATCAATATTTCGTCTTGAATAAAGGTATTTACGGATTTCTTCCGTTCCAAAATCAGGAGTTATATCAAGTTCAATATAAATGTCATTTGATGGAGAAACTGACACAAAGCGTGACAGTTGCATAATAGGGATGCCCGAAAGGCCATAATCAGTAAACTGCACTTCACCATAATTTTCAAGCGCTTTTTCACCGTCAATAATCAAATTCATTTTGCAGATTGAACGGACACCTTTAAGTGCTTTTGTAAATTCGTCACAATTAAGAGAAACAAGAGCTGGCGCAGGTGGAACAATCTTATGACCAAACATTTTAAGTAAGTCATAAGCGTCACCGTCGGTACCGTGTGCTTTACAAGCCATACCGCCACACGCCACTACAACATAATCAAAACGGTCACGGTTATTTACTATAATCTTTGTTGTAACCCCTGTATAAACAGTTTTAAGGTGCACTGCACGATAATCGCACACAGTTTCAATACCTAATCTTGCACATTCAAAACGCAGCGCATCAAGAACAGACGATGCCTGATTTGAAAGTGGGTATACCCTGCCCTCATCTTCAGTTCTTGTATAAAGACCTAATGAGTTAAAAAATTCAATATTACTTTGCGGTGAATACTTATTCAACGCAAATTCAGTAAAATCTGCGTCACCTCTGTAATTCTTTACACTTGCGTTTACATTTGTAAGGTTACATCTGCCATTACCTGTAACAAGGATTTTCTTACCAACGCGAGGCAGACGCTCAAGTATTGTAACTTTAACATCATCTTTATTTTTAACTGTACGCATAATCTCTATTGCGCAGGCAAGTCCTGACGCACCGCCACCGATAACTGCAATTTTAGTCATACTTATACCTGCCTTTCAAGATACTCATACAATTTATCAATCGTCACCGGACTCATTACATGTTCCATCTGACAAGCGTCACGCTCGGCAATTTTTTCATCAACGCCAAGTTCGTCAATAAGGAACTGTTTAATAAGCCTATGGCGACGCAATACATTTGCTGCGTAACTTTCACCCGCAGGTGTAATTACAATATCACCGTAAGTTATATGCTCTAAAAATCCGTTTTGTGTGAGAGTATTTATTGCACGGTTTACGCTTGGCTTTGAAACACCAAGATATTCTGCAATATCCGTAAGCCTCACGTTTCCTTTTTGTTGTGAAAGCACAAAAACTGCTTCAAGATAATCTTCAAGTGAAGATGTCATAACATAATTTTCGTTTTTCATTGTAATATACCTTAATTTTTCGAAATAACTTTTGATGCAGCTGCTTCCATAATAGCAATACGGTCATCACCTGAAATAAGACGAAGGTTTACAATATGGTCGTGTTCTGCCCTTGTAAGTTGTGAAAGGAAACGTGTATCTGGCTGGCCTTCATAATAGTCTTCATCTTCTGCATACTGTTTAATTAAATCTTCAAAAAATCTTTCAACAGGAACTCTATAAAACACACTTAATTTAACGATTGCTTCAATATCAGGTGTTCTGCGACCTGACTCATAACTACAATAGGTTGAACGACTTACTTCTAATGCATCTGCTACCTGTTGCTGTGACAATTTATTCTGTCTTCTTAAAATACGAAGTTGACGCAAAAACATAACATGCACCTCATCTATAATTTTGTAGTCATTATAACACAAAATTTTCAAATATACAACAATTTTGTGGGTTAAGGATACTAAATGTTGCAAAATCTTAATAATGTGGTAAAATATATTTATTAAAATTGGGTGGTGAAAGAAACTATGCTTTATGTATTTATAGTTATAATTGTAATTTGCATACTTCTTTTTGTTGTTGCACTTAAAATTATGGATGCAACAGGAATCAGCAAAAGATGTGAAGGTGACGAAAATCTTAAATATCTTAAAGCCAAAAATTTTGATAATCTCAACGCTCGTCCTATCGACTTCAAATCTGATAAAGGTCAGACTCTTAACGGATTTTTATACAGCAATGCAAAAGTTGAAGCATATAAAGCTCTTGTAGTATTCTCACACGGTATGGGTGCAGGACACTTGGCTTATACTACTGAAATCAACTATTTTTCACAAAAAGGTTATCTTGTATTGGCTTATGATAACACTGGCACTTGTGCGTCTGAAGGCAACAAGTTAAACGGATTTGCACAAGGCATTATTGACTTAAAATACGCGCTTGAATTTGTTAAATCTCGTGACGAATTAAAAGAAATGCCTATTATTCTTGTTGGTCATTCCTGGGGTGCTTACAGCGTTTGTAATGTATCGGCAATTACTGAGGCAGAAATCAAGGGTATTGTTGCATTCTCACCTTTCAACTCAATGAACAAGTTGATTCGTGATATTGCAAAAACCAAAACAAAAATTGACCTTTCAATTCTCAGTCCTTTCTTTGATTTAATTAATCTTTTAAGATTTGGTAAAACAGGTATTCTTCGCACTTGCGACACAATCAATAGCAACTCTGTACCTACTCTTGTGATGCACGGTGGCAATGACATGCAGGTTACTGTAAAGAATAGTCCTGTAGGTAAACCTCATAAAATTCAGGACAACGAAAATGCGCGTACCGTTCTTTATGAAAGCAAATTTCACAATGTTTATCTTGCAAAAGATGCTGAACAGTATCTTAATGACACCTTTGCAAAAATCGAAAATCTTGGTAAGAACAGCCCTGAAGCCTATGAGATTTATCAGAATATTGACTATGCTCTTATTACCAAAGAAGATTTGAATGTTATGGAAACTGCCCTTTCATTTATGGAAGAATGTATTATGAAACGTGACTTTCTCATAGAACAAGGTGAATAATTTATGTTTTTTGAAAAAGTGATAGACTACTCAAAAATCACAGAATATGACCGTGAAAAAAATACAAAACGTGAAAATTATCGAGTTCTTAACGAAGAGTATGCCATTAAAAATCAAACTGTGCTTTTAGGTGACTCTATTACGGACTTCTTTAACTGGTATGAGTTATTTTATGATTTCAGTAAAAAGTCAGGTCAAGCAGTTTATAATCGTGGAATAAGTGGCGACACAACTGACAGGCTTTTAGAAAGACTTCAGGAAAATGTATTAAATATAAGCCCTAAAAATATTATTTTACTTATTGGTACAAATGATATTGGTCGTGGGCTTCCACTTTCAATGAGCGTTGAAAATGTCAGCAAAATCATTGAAAGCACTAAAAAAGTTTGTCCGGATATAAATTTTGTTTTACAGGCGGTTTATCCAATCAATCGTGGTATGCGTGACAGATTTGAAAAGCGCAGTAATGAGAAAATTGACCTTATGAATAAGGAATTTATAAAACTAAGCGAAAAATACAACTGTGTATGGCTTGATATTACTGACAAATTAAAGGATGAGACCGGAAATCTGAAAAAAGAATACACTTATGACGGACTTCACCTGAATGTCAACGCATATAAAATTGTTGCTGAAAAAATAATAACTTTGTTAAAATAAGCACAAAAAGACCTTAATTGCAATGCAACTAAGGTCTTTTTTATTGTTAATCGGGGTATGTTACTTGTCTATCTGTAAGTGTTGCTACAACTTTACGGTAAATGTTACTTGCAGTTTTCTGGATTTTACCTTTAACTGCAAATTCACGAGCCATTTTGTATGTAAATTTATCTCCATTCTGCTTTTCTTCTTTTACAGTTTCAGAATCGAACATATCATATATACGTGCTACTCGTGTTTTGTAAGTTGATGTATCATTTTCGTCAATTTCAATTATACGATAACCACATTGTGTGGAGTGACAAAGTCCTATGTAACGAGTGCTTAATGAGTTGACAATATCAATCCCTTTATGCTCAACTGCAAAGGCATTAGTGTGGTCGTGACCTGTAAAAACACCGAGAACATCACCTTTTTCAACCATCGCATCAAACTGACCATAGTTATAATAGCCAGGGCAAGGGTATTCTCTTATTGTGCCGTAATTTACGCGGTCAGGGTCAAACATAT
>CALBKQ010000089.1 GCA_937895645.1 uncultured Clostridia bacterium | reverse complement strand
GAAAATTTCTAGCGAAGAACTTGCTATATTGGTTCCTTATATAAAATATTATGGACAATTAATTGTTTTTGTTAGTTCTACAACAATTTCTAAGCATAATATTATAGAAAAAATACAGAACCAATTGAAAAAAGATTTGAGACTTTTGAAATATCAAAAACTTTAAATATTCCAGTTGTATTATATATGAAGCCAATTCTCGAAAATATAACAGTTAAAGATTTGGATTTATATAAAAGTTACATAGAACACTATAATATTAAAGATGTTGTCGTAGGAAGTATTTTTACAAGTAATATAACGAATGAAACAGTACATTTTTCAAATAAAAATGAATTGTTTTATAATTCAATTAAGGATGAAGATATTATAATATCTGAATTATCAAAAATATGTAATGTTTATAGAAGAAGTACAGATGTTACTAATTATTATAAAATGAATTAAATTAATTATTTTAGGAGAAAAGATGATAGAAAAAGCATAAAAAATGTTCTCCTTTCTAGAAAGAGAACATTTTAGTTTTATATAAAATAAAAACTTACAACACCGTATTGGTTCGTAAGTTGTTTTCAAATGGAGCCTTAACTATACACGTATGCGAAATTAAGACTATAAGATTTGATTAAATCTCTCTGATAAATCAATTATATCAAAGATATAAATTATTACAATACTTTTCAGAAAATATCCCGTATCTATTTAAAAAAATGTCAAAATATGTTATTATTATAATAGATTTGTATCATTAAATTATGATACTTTTTTTATTGGAGATAAAATAAAGGAGGTTACCATGTCAGTAAATACATATTTAAGTGATTTAGCATCAAGTTTAGTGTTATCTAGCGATGAAAATGAAAGTATAAAAAAATCAATTACTACTTTAGAAACTAGATTATCTAATTGGTTTGGTAGTGATGTAATAGAAAGTTTTAAATTTGGTTCATATACAAGGGGAACAATTTTGCCAAGAAAAGCAGATTCTGAATCAGATATTGATTATATGGTCGTTTTTGATAACTATGATGGCTGTAAGCCTCAAGCTTATTTAAATAGATTAAAAAAGTTTGTTGAATATTATTATAGCACTTCTGAGATACATCAATCATCACCAACAATTGTGTTAAAGTTAAACCATATAAAATTCGAGCTTGTTCCTGCCTATAATGAATACGGAATATATCGCATCCCTGATGGAAAAGATGATTGGATGAACACAGATCCAAATGATATTAATAAACAATTAACTGAAGTAAATCAAACTAATTCTTCTAAAATAAAGCCAGTAATAAGATTAATAAAATATTGGAATATTGATACTTGCAATAGAAATTTTATTTCATACATATTGGAGAAGAATTTAATTAACGATTTGAGGTATTCGTATTTTACATGCACGTCATATACAGATTATTTAAAAAAAGCTTTAGAAAGTTTAAAAAGCAGAACTTCTAGAGAGACTGTATTAAATAAAATAAATAATTCAATTAATAAAATTCATAAAGCGTTAGAATATGAAAAAGACTGGGAATGGATTTTCCAACTTCTTTCTGATGATGGTATTGTAGATGTTGCCAACGGAGTTCTTACATATCCTGACCTCTGGAATGGTATTATTTCAATTCCGTCATTGTGGGATTTTGTGCCACACAATTATTTTGAAGAAGCAATAAATTACACAGGACTTAATGTTGTAGATAATAAAAAGTTGTATGTAGATACAGTTGCGTATCATACATTGATTTCAAATGGTGAAGACACTCTTGCTGAAGAATTAGCAGACCTTACTGCTGATGGCGTTCAGATTGGTTATGTTGTAGGTAATGGCTACACTTCACCAAATGGCAAATACAACTCTGATATTCTTATTGACACATATCTTTCATCAGGGTCAGATTGTGCCCTTGTAAACGAAACATTTGCAAGTGATTATGTTCAGGCAAATACTGTTTGTAACAATCCTAACCATTATCATATCTCACCTCAGTTTGACATTGATGCATCAACGGGATTTTTACCTGATTCCACTTGGTATGTCAGAAATCAGGGTCATGGTATGATTATGCACGACGAATACTCAAAAAATCTTGTTCACGATTTCTTGTGGGGCGATATCAAGAATGTGTATTCAAGTAAAGAATATCCACAGTTCAATATGTCACAGAACAACGGTGAAATTCTTTATGCACGTTTTGACAACACAAGTTCAGGCTATCACTCAACAGACGATACTGCACTTGTAATTAAAAATATGTCAGTTGAAGCCGATGTTGTAATCTGGTCAATCGAGTCAGTTGGAGCAGATATTGATTTTGAGTATTCACAAGGGCTTACAATACCTAAAGGTAAAGTTGTGAATATCAACGCTGTAAACAACGATTTTGAAAATGCAGAAATTCCTTTTGAAGTGCAAATTACATATTCACTTCTCAACACTCAACTTACTTATACAACAAATGCTTTCGGATTTACTCCTATGACAGACGACCAGATGTTACAGTATAGTTATCTTTCACAGACGGCAGATGTTGTGCCTGACGAAACAACAACAGAAAGCACAACTGTACCTGATGAAGAAACAACTGAAGATACAACAGAAAGTACAACTGAAAACACAACAGTTGATAATGACGATAAAACGAATAATGTTGAAGGCGATATTCCAAAGACAAACCGCAGTATTTCAACAGTTATAACTGCATTGGCAGTCCTTGCAGGCACAGCAATCACAGCAGGCGTTGTTATCAAGAGAAAAGAAGAATAAGAAAAAAGACGGTCTTTTGACCGTCTTTTTTAATGCAAATCGCAAAGTGCAAAGTGCAAAATGAAACGGGATACAAATTGTGTCCCGTTAATTTATTTATTTACTTTTGGATTATCTGTTAAGCCTAAAATATAATCTGCTGAAACATTGTAAAATTTACATAATTCATATAACATTTCTATTGGCAAACTTCTTTCGTTTCTTTCATATCTACTATATACAGTTTGTGATGTATTCAAAAATTCAGCAATATCTGTTTGAGATAAATCTCTGTCTTCCCTAAGATTTCGTATTCTTTCAGCAACTTTCATAAAATCATCTCCTAAAAGATAATATCATAATATCAAATGATACTATTGATTTTAGTATCAAACGGTGTTATAATATTGTAAATTACTTATTTGGAGATGATATTATGACAAAAACTATTTCTAAGCTTTGGAGTGGAAATCTTGCCCCTGTAATGCGATTGGGTATGAACAATGTTGAAATTGCTAAAATAGAAAAATTGATGCTAGAAAACTATAAAAATCTAAAATCAAAGCTTAATGACGAGCAAAAGGAAATCTTGGAGAAATATTATGATTGTGTCAGTGATTATGGTCTTTTAATCAGTGAACAATCTTTTTGTGACGGTTTTTGTTTGGGAACAAAAATATCTGCAGAAGCAATAGTTTCAGCAGAACAGTTGTTATAACAACTTTATTGACTTTTCAGTGCGTTTGTGATATATTGACACTGTAGGGCTGAAGGGCTTTATGAGAAATAAAAAGGGGTATGGAAAATGAAAAAATTTGATGTTAAAAGACTTGTAGGCACTATTATTGGTGTTGTATTGGTAGTGGCAGTTCTTGCTATTACTGACGGTAATACAAAAAAAGATTTAATGGGTACATGGGCATATACTTATACCATAGAGTATGATGAAGATTTAGATGTTGAATTGACAGAATATTTTGAACTTACTGATGGTAAATATCGTTGGTATATGGACCGCGAAGTAACAAAAACTGCATTGTTAAAAGCTTATGATACTTACTTCCAAGAGCAAGAAATAACTGAAGATGATATAATTAAAGCCGGTTACAAGTCAATAGATGATTGTAAACAGCAATGGCTTGAAGCAGACCTTGAAGATATAGTTGATGATTATAATGAAGCAGATGGTGGCACAGGCACTTGGGATATTAATCAAGGTGACTTTACCTTCTATGAAGATGGAACATCAGCTGAACTTATTACTAATTATAAATTAGAAGGCGACACACTTTATCTTCAGACTGACGGAATTGTTCTCACAAGAGTTAAATAATTTCAAAAAACTGTTGACAACAGTGAAAATTGTGTTATAATAACAGAGCAAAATAAAGCAGAACAGATTTTTGTTCTCACCTGACTGACTTTAAGTTGGCTGGTCAATACTTTCTTAAAAAAGTTTGATTTGTAATGGTGCGGGCAGAATTTCTGTCCGCATTTTTAATTTCGCCGAAAGGCTTGAGAGGTGTTTATTTATCAGTACCAAAGAATTGCAAATCAATGAAGAAATCCGCGACAAAGAGGTCAGAGTTATTACCGATGACGGTGAACAACTTGGAATTATGTCTGCTAAAGACGCTTACAAAGAAGCTGAAAAACGCAGTCTTGACCTTGTAAAAATTGCCCCTAACGCTCAGCCACCAGTTTGTAAAATTATGGACTATGGTAAGTATCGTTTTGACAAGGCAAAGAAAGAAAAAGAAGCAAAGAAAAATCAGAAAGTTATTGAAACTAAAGAAATTCGTCTTTCTGTGAACATTGATACTCATGACTTTGATACAAAGGTAAATCACGCCCTTAAGTTCTTAAAGGCAGGCAACAAAGTTAAGGTTTCAATCCGTTTTAGAGGTCGTGAAATGGCTCACGCACATTTGGGTAACGGTATTATGGAACGTTTTGCAGTTGCAGTTGAAGAATTAGGCAATGTTGACAAACCTGCAAAACTTGAAGGTCGTCAAATGCTTATGTTCTTGTCACCAAAAGGTGCGAAATAAGATAGTAAATCTAAATCAAATTAGGAGGATATTATTATGCCAAAGATTAAAACACATAGCGGAGCTAAAAAAAGATTTAAGCTTTCAAAGAACGGCAAACCAATCAGAGCACACGCTAACAAGTCTCATATCTTAACAAAGAAGAGCACAAAGAGAAAAAGAGGACTTCGCCAGACAGCTGTTGCTGATAAGACAAATACAGCACAGATTAAGCGTCTTATTCCTTATAAATAAGAACCCAAATTAAAATCGAAAGTACTACATCGGAGGTAAAGAGAAATGGCACGTGTTAAAGGTGCGATGATGACTCGCAAAAGAAGAAATAAAGTATTAAAACTCGCTAAAGGTTACTATGGCTCAAAGAGCAAACTTTTCAGAACTGCAAAACAGGCAGTTATGAAGAGCGGTAACTATGCATATATCGGCAGAAAGCAGAAGAAACGTGATTTCAGAAAGCTCTGGATTACAAGAATTTCAGCTGCTTGTAAAATGAATGGTATGAACTACTCAACATTCATTAACGGTCTTAAAAAGGCTGGTATTGACCTTAACAGAAAAATGCTTTCAGAAATTGCTATTGCAGACCCTGCAGCATTTACAGCTCTTACAGAAAAAGCTAAAGAAGCTCTTAAATAAGAAATTAACCACGCCGAGAAAATCCCTCGCGCGTGGTTTTTCCGTTTTTTGAAATATGAAAGATTTTGTTATAACTGCTAAAAATAACCCGAAAATTAAAGAAGTAAAGGCTCTTTTGACATCTTCAAAAGACCGTAAAAATAGTGGGCTTTTCGTGCTTGAAGGCGTCCGCCTTTGTTGTGATGCAGTAAAAAGCGGGTGCGAAATAGTATCTGTTTTTTGCACTGAAATTTGTGCTGAAAAGTACGCTGACAGTATAAATGAACTTAAAAGTGCTTCAAGTGACTTCTATTTTGTATGTGAAGATGTGCTTAAAAATATTAGTGACACTGTAACACCTCAAGGTGTTGTGTGTACCGTTAAAATGCGCTCAAATGATTTTGAATATGAAAGTGGCAAAAGATATATTGCTCTCGATACAATTCAGAACCCTGACAATTTAGGTGCAATTTCTCGTACGGCGGAGGCATTTGGCATTGACGGTATGGTTATCTGTGGTGGTTGTGATATTTATAATACAAAAGCATTACGTGCATCAATGGGGGCATTATTCCGTTTGCCTGTAAAAGCATGTAAAAATCTTAAACAAGAAATTACGCTTTGCAAAAATGTTGGCGTTAGTAGTTTTGCAACTGTCCCTGACCGTGACGCCCAGGACATTACAAAAACGGATTTTGGGAAGGGTGCACTTTGCGTTATCGGTAACGAGGGTAACGGTGTATCAAAAGAGATTATTGATGCTTGTGACAAGAAAATCACAATAAAAATGCAGGGTAGAGCAGAATCTCTTAACGCTGCTGCAGCCGCATCAATAACAATGTGGGAATTGGTAAAATGAACTACGATTTGTATTGGATTTGGTTGTCTTGTGGTCTTGGGCAAGGGGCTTCCTGTCTTGACTTGGTTTCATACTATGAGTGGAATCCTTATGAGATTTACGGCACAACTTTTAATGAACTTTTTAAGTTAAATGTCTTAACGAAAAAACGCATTGAAAAGCTTAAAAGCTTCCCCATCGAAAAAGCGGAGGAGATTTTAAGAGTTTCAAAAGAAAACGGTTGGAAAATCGTAACCCCATCAAGCGAATACTACCCACCCAATCTGCTAACATTACAGGATTTACCGTTAGTCTTATTTGTAGATGGTGATGAAACTGCACTGACAAGTGATTTGTCGGTTTCAATAGTTGGCGCAAGAAAAGCATCTGACTATGGTGTGGCAGTTGCACGTGCATTATCGTCTGCAATGGCAAGTGTAGGATTTACTATTGTTTCAGGTGGTGCATTAGGTATTGACAGTGCTGCTCACAGAGGTGCACTTGATGAAAAAGGTAAAACAATCTGTGTACTTGGTTGTGGTCTTGGTACAAAGTATCTTATGGACAACGAAGAATTGCGTCAACAGATTACAAAAAACGGTGCTCTAGTTACAGAGTTCCCGCCACACACCCCCGCAAGTCGAACAACATTTCCTCTTCGCAACCGTATTATTTCAGGTCTTACTCTTGGAACAGTTGTAGTTGAAGCAGGTGAGCGTAGTGGCTCACTTATTACAGCTCGTCTTGCAAGTGAACAGGGCAGAGATGTTTTTGCAGTGCCAGGGGATTTGGTAAGTTCCTCATTTTTAGGTACAAATAATCTCATAAGAAATGGTGCCCGTGCAGTATTTTCCCCTAATGATATTTTAGAGGAATATTGTTATCGTTTTTATGATAAACTGAATATTAAAGAAAGATTTCCTGACGATGAGATTATCAGAAGAACACAAGGGTATCTTATGCAAAAACAGACGGAAAAAACTGTGGTGAAAGCAGAATCACCAAAATCACAACCGCAATCTGTTGCCAAGAAACCTGCACCGTCATATTTAACCGAGAATGCGTTAAAAGTGTATGAATTTATAGGTGCAGAACCTGTTCATGTAGATGAAATCACAACTGGGTGCAATCTTTCAACAGATAAAATCTTATCTGCAATTACAGAACTTGAAATTTATGGTCTGGTTACTCAATTAAGTGGCAGACGTTATAAGATAAACTAAATGAAATTTAACCTATAAGGATGATGATATATGTCAAAACTTGTTATTGTCGAATCTCCGTCAAAAGCAAAAAGCATTCAGAAATACCTTGGAAGTGATTATAAAGTTGTTTCTTCAAAAGGTCATGTACGCGATTTGCCTGCAGCTAAGCTCAGCGTTGATGTTAAGAATGATTTTGCACCAAAATATATGGTAATCAAGGGCAAAGAAAAACTTGTAAAAGAGTTAAAAGACCTTGCTGACAATTCAGAAGCAGTTATTCTTGCAGCCGACCCTGACCGTGAGGGAGAAGCTATTTCATGGCATTTGGCTACACTTTTAGACCTTGATTTGAATGACCTTAACAGAGTTAAATTTAACGAAATCAATAAAAACAGTGTTACAAAAGGTATCGAGAATATTGAAAAAATTGATATTGACCTTGTAAATGCTCAACAAGCAAGAAGAATTCTTGACAGACTTGTGGGTTATATGCTCAGTCCGTTTATTTCACAAAAAATCCGTCGCGGCTTGTCTGCGGGACGTGTTCAGTCTGTTGCAGTTCGCCTTGTTGTTGACCGTGAAAATGAAATCCGTGCATTTGTTCCTGAAGAGTATTGGACTCTTGACGCAAAAATGATTGCACCGTCATCAAGAAAAGCGTTTAACGCAACTTTTGTAGGTGACGAAACCGGCAAAGTTAAAATTATAAATAAAGAGCAGTCAGATTATTATCTTGCACGACTCCACAATGCAGAATATACTGCAGTTTCAGTTAAAAAAGGCGTTCGTAACCGTCAGCCTGCACCACCTTTTACAACCTCAACACTTCAACAGGAAGCATCTCGTAAACTTAACTTCCAGGCAAAGAAAACAATGAAAGTTGCACAAGAACTTTACGAAGGTGTTGAAATTCAGGGGATTGGCTCAACAGGTCTTATTACTTATATGAGAACAGACTCACTTCGTATTTCAGAAGAAGCAAGAGCAGCAGGTAACGAGTTTATCAAGAACACATTTGGTGCAGAATATCTTCCTGAAAAACCAAGATATTATAAGACAAAAGCAAATGCACAAGACGGCCACGAAGCAATTCGTCCTACTATGATGGATTTAACTCCTGAAAAAGCAAAGGCAAGTCTTACTACTGAACAGTACAAGGTTTATAGCCTTATCTGGAAACGTTTTATGGCATCTCTTATGGCAAACTGTGTTCAGGACACAGTTAAAGCAGAAATTCATGGCGCAAACGGAACAGATAAAGCACAGGGTAAATATGTAGTGTTCAACGCAAGTGGTTATTCAGTACGCTTTGATGGTTATACATGCCTTTATGTTGCAGGTACAGATGAAGATGAAGAAGACGAGGGCAAACTTCCTAAAATCAACGAGGGTGACGCTCTTAAACTTAAAGAACTTACAGGCAATCAGCACTTTACACAACCACCTGCAAGATATACAGAAGCATCACTTATTAAAACTCTTGAAGAAACAGGAGTAGGTCGTCCTTCTACTTATGCGTCAATTCTTTCAACAATTACACAGCGTGAATATGTTGTACGTGAGCAGAAACAGATTAAACCAACTGAACTTGGTGAGGCTACAACAAATCTTCTTAAAGAAAAATTCCCTAAAATCGTAAACGTTAAGTTTACTGCCGGTATGGAGGCACAACTTGACGACGTTGAAAGCGGTAAAACTGATTATATTCAGATGCTTCACGATTTCTATGGTGATTTTGAAGCAACTCTTGCAAAAGCAAAAGTTGATATGCAGGGTCAGAAAATTCGTCTTAAAGAGGATGAAACTGATGTAAAATGTGATAAGTGCGGAAGAAATATGATTATCAAATCAGGACGTTTCGGTAAGTTCCTTGCTTGTCCTGGTTACCCTGAATGTAAAAATACAAAGCCGCTTGTTCTTGAAACAAAGGCAACTTGCCCTGTTTGTGGTGGCAAGGTAATTGAAAAGAAAACTAAAAAAGGTTATGCTTTCTATGGTTGCGGTAACTACCCTGAATGTAATTTTATGACTTGGGATAAACCAACTGACGAAACTTGTCCACAATGTGGAAAATACCTCTTCAAGAAAAAGGGTGGAATGCTCTCTTGTCTTAACGAAGGTTGCGGTTTTGAAAAGAAAGCAGAGCGTAAAAGAAAGGCAAAAGAAGAATGAAAGTCGCAGTAATCGGTGGGGGACTTGCAGGGGTTGAGTGTGCAAAAGCACTTTCCCGTAACGGCATAAAAGTGGATTTGTTTGAAATGAAACCACATAAAAAATCACCTGCCCATAAATTAGATACTCTTGCTGAACTTGTATGCTCAAACTCATTAAAAGCAGAACGTCTTAACTCTGCTGCGGGACTTCTTAAACACGAAATGGCGTATCTCCAGTCAATCTGTGTGGAAACTGCTTATGAATGCAAAGTTGAAGCAGGTGGAGCCTTGGCTGTTGACCGTTATGAGTTTTCAAAAATTATCACTGATAAAATCCGTAGTGATGAAAATATAACTGTAATCGAAAAAGAAGTTACGGAGTTGCCTGAGGGTTATGATGGTACAGTAATTTGTGCAGGGCCATTAGCTAGTGATGCTCTTTCCCAGACAATCCGTAAAATGTGCGGTGATGGGCTTTCGTTTTTTGATGCAGCAGCACCTATTGTAAGTGCTGACAGCATTGATATGGAATGTGCTTTTACACAGTCGCGTTATGACCGTGGTGGCGAGGCAGATTATATTAACTGTCCAATGAATAAGG
>CALBKQ010000088.1 GCA_937895645.1 uncultured Clostridia bacterium | reverse complement strand
AACCTTACTGAACTTTGTATTCTTTGTGGTGAAGATTACAATGAAATAAGCAAAGAAGAAAATTATGTTAAAATCGAAGTTCTTGCACATTCTCTTTTAAGCGACACTACAAAAACTGTAATAGTTACTGGAATAAAGCACAATGGTAAAATTAAAACTTTAACCGTAGAAAAAGACCGAATACACACCACAAATCACAAACTTTTGAATGGCAGTTATTCCGGTACAGGTGATATTTTTTCAAGTATTGTTTGTGGCGGTGTTACAAAGGGAATGGATATTTTTGATGCTGTTTCACTAGCTACAAATTTTATTTATATTTCAATAATGGACACTCCAACGACACTCGATTATGAGCCACAAGGAGTACACTTCCAAAAACATCTGGAGATGCTTATCAATGAGAAAAAAGGAATCACTATTCAGAAAAACATATACTGCCGTATTTAGTGTAATCATTTTACTTTCAACCATGCTCGTTCAATTCTCAACGGGACTTGGAGAGGGGTACATTCACTTTGGAGATTGCTTTATTTATCTTTCCGCTTGCATTTTGCCATTCCCCTATTGCCTTATTGCAAGTGCCCTTGGTGGTGCATTGGCAGATATTCTTGGCGCATACGCTGTGTGGGCAATTCCAACAGCAATTATTAAAATGCTGATTGCTTTGCCTTTTGCTCTAATTTGCAAAAAAGAAAAATCAAACAAAATACTTAATAAGAAAACTGCGTTAATGCCTATAATGTCAGGAATTATTACAATTCTCGGCTACTTTATTGCAGAGTGCATTCTGTATTCGGTTGCATCGGCAACACTTTCGATAATCGGTAATACCATACAGGCAGTTGCAAGTGGAATTTTATTTTATATAACCGCAACTGCACTTGATAAAATCAACTTCAAAAGGAGAATAAATAATGGCTGATATTGTTTATACTTATGGAAATCAGGCTTATCTTAATATTACAAATGCCTGTCCTTGCAGATGTACTTTTTGTATTCGCAACAATGGTGACTCTGTTGGTGAAGCAACCACTTTGTGGTTTGAGCATAGCCCCACAATCGACGAAATTAAAGCAGAAATTGACAAATTTGATTTTAGTAAATACAACAACTCAATTACCGTTTGCGGTTATGGTGAGCCAACTTGTGCATTGAACAATTTAATTGATGCTTGTAAATATCTGAAAAATAAGGGAATAAATATTCGTCTTAACACAAACGGACTTTCAGATTTAATTAACAAAAGAGAAACTGCAAAAGAAATTTGCCAAGTTATTGATTCAGTTTCAATCAGCCTTAACGCACCGACTGCAGAGAAGTACAATGAAGTTACTCGCCCATCATTTGGTAAACCAGCTTTTAACGCAATGTTAAAATTTGCAAAAGAGTGCAAGGAATATGGTACACCCATTAAACTTACGGTTGTTGATGTAATCAGTAAAGAAGATATTGAGGATTGCAAAACGCTTTGTGAAGAAATAGGAATACCACTAAGAGTTAGAGAATATACAGCAGAATAAACAGAAAAATCCCCAAGGTCTGTCCTTGGGGATTTCTCTTTAAGAAAGGTGTGAAAGGAAATTAAAACATGACAAAAAATCACGGAACAATCAAATTATGCTACTGTTGTATTTGTCTGTGGTGCAGATGTTTTTGAGCTATAAACTCTTAAATGTTCACCACGAGCCACAGCCTTTTTGTGGTTATGGATTCTGATTGCACGACGGATATTGCCTAATACGATTCTCTTGATTGCCTGTTCAAAAGCGATAACCTTATCTTCATGCATAAAACCATAAACCAAAAGGCCTGCTACTGCTAATTCTATTAAAGTTGTGATTGCAAATGTTGTTGACATAAAATCTACCTCCGATTCTGAAGTTCTGTTCGATACCGAACAAACTTGAACAAATGTTCTTTACAAGTCATATTATAGACCAAAATTTTCAAAAGTCAATACAAATGTTCGTAAAATTTTATATATTTAGTCCGTTTTTATGGACATAATTTTCAATATTTTCATAAGATTTCTCTTTTGTATTTACATATTAACACAATATATTGTGGTTGTCAATAGATATTTATACTAAATGTGCGATTTTTACAAGTTTTGCAGTATTTTTACAAAATTTTACATAAAATTTTTTATTTTGTTCGTTTATTCGGATGATTCCAAGCATTTATAAATGCGAAAAAATATTAAAAAATATTAAAATAAGTATTTATTTTTTTGCTAAAATAGTGTAAAATATTAAGGATAATGGGATTTTATATATAATTGTATTACTTACGAGGTAAAATTATGTTTGTTGATATTGCAAAAATTAAGATTAAAGCCGGTGACGGTGGTAACGGTGCAGTTGCCTTTCATCGTGAAAAATATATAAATGCAGGTGGCCCTGACGGTGGCGACGGTGGCAGAGGTGGCAACATTGTTTTCAAAGTTGATGACAATCTTTCTACCCTTGCAGATTTCCGTTACAAGAGAAAATATAAAGCAGAGACAGGCGCTAATGGTAGTGGTGGTAAGCGTAGCGGTAAAAGAGGTAAAGATTTGATTATTAAAGTACCTCGTGGCACTATAATACGTGAAGTTACAAGTGGCGTTATTATGGCAGATATGTCAACTGACGACGAATTTATCGGTGCTAAAGGTGGCCGTGGTGGTTGGGGTAACTCACACTTTGCAACATCTACACGTCAGACTCCTAAATTTGCTAAAAATGGTGCTCCAGGTGAAGAATGGGAAGTTTCACTTGAACTTAAACTTATTGCAGACGTTGGTCTTTTAGGTTTTCCTAATGTTGGTAAATCTTCATTTATTTCTGTTGTAAGTCAGGCAAAGCCACTTGTTGGAGATTATCATTTCACAACAATTATTCCAGTACTTGGCGTTGTATCAATGGGGCCTGAAAAAAGTTTCGTTATGGCAGACATTCCGGGATTAATTGAGGGTGCTGCTGAGGGTATTGGATTAGGTCACGAGTTTTTGCGTCACGTTGAGCGTTGCAGAATGCTTGTCCACATTGTTGACGTTGCAGGTAGTGAAGGTAGAAATCCTATTGAAGATTTTGAGGCAATCAATGCAGAGCTTGAAAAATTCAACCCTGAACTTTCAAAATGCCCACAAATTGTTGTAGGTAACAAAATCGACCTTGCTGAAGACGAACAATTAGAGGAGTTTCGCAAGTATATTGAGGGAAAGGGCTACGAATACTATGAAATGGTAGCACCTATCAAACACGGCACTCAGGAAGTTATAAATGCAGTTGCACGTATGCTTGACACACTCCCACCTGTTAAACAATATGAGCGTGAAGAAATCCCAATGGAAGTTATCGCAAACAAGAGTAATGACGGATTTACTGTTACCGTTGAAGACGATGTTTATATTGTTGAGGCTGAATGGATTTATAGAATTCTTTGCCAGACAGACCTTGATGACTATGAATCACTTCAATATTTCCAGAGAGTTATTCAGGAGCGTGGCGTTATTCAGGCTCTTATTGATAAAGGAATTCAGGAGGGTGACACAGTCAGCATCTATGATTTAGAGTTTGACTATGTTCCATAAATTATGAGATTATACGGTAAAGATATAAACGCAGATACAACTAGTCCTTTAACACTTGCTTTTGTTGGCGACGCAGTTTTTTCACTTTATATCCGTGAAATGCTGGTAGTTGACGCCAACCGTCCCGTAGGCAAGTTACATACGCTTTCAGTTAAATGGGTTAAGGCAGAGGCACAAAGTAAGGGAATGAAAGCGATACTCCCATTACTTACTGAAAAAGAAACCGAAGTTTTTAAGCGTGGCAGAAATGCCCACACCTCTCACACCCCTAAAAACCAGAGCGGATGTGACTATCATTATGCAACGGGCTTTGAGGCACTTGTAGGGTACTTGTATCTTAAAGACGAAACAACACGCCTTACCGAATTGCTTAATGAAGTTATTAAAGCAATCGGGACTGATGAGGTTGACAAAGTTTAAGAGTTATGCAAAAGATTTTTTAACTGATACATTTGTATTTGTACTGGCAAGTGCAGTGTACTCTGTTGCACTCAACTGCTTTCTTGCCAGAAACAACATATTAAATGGTGGGTTTACAGGTATTGCAACAATTCTTAACTACCTTTTTGAAATACCAATAGGAACTGCGATTTTTATAATGAATGTTCCCCTGCTTATTATTGCATTCAAAAAACTTGGTATAAAATTTGTTTTTCGTACATTTCTTGTAATTACAATTTCATCAATATTTATTGACATTGGTGTTTTTTTACCAATTTATAAAAACGATTTGTTACTCTCATCTATTTTTGGTGGTGTACTTACTGGAATTTCTTTAGGTTTTATATTTATACGCAACGCTACAACAGGTGGTGTTGATATAATTGCAAAGCTTATAAAACTTAATCACCCACACATTACAATAGGCAAATCCATTTTCTTACTTGATGCTTTTGTAATTCTTTTAGGTGGGATTGTATACAGAAATATCGAATCAATGCTTTATGCTGTAGTCGGGATTTTTGTAAGCGTGCAGGTACTTGACTATATTATTTACGGTGTAAGTCGTGGCGCTATGATTATGATTATAAGTGACAAAAACGACGAAATCCGTAATATGATTATCACTGAACTTAATCGTGGTGTAACTGTATTAAAAGCACAGGGCGGTTATTCTGGTCAGGACAAAACCGTGCTTTTATGTGCTTGTTACGATAATCAGACACACAAACTAATTAAGAAAATTAAATCCGCTGATGAAAATGCTTTTTTCATTGTGACACAATCAAAGCAGATTCTTGGCAACGGATTCAGAAATAGTATATAAAAGAGGCGACATAAGTGAAACTCAACAAATTCACTTTTTTACCCATACTTGCTCTTTTAATTGGCGTTTTCTTTTTAGGGTTAGGCATTTATGAAACTGCCACATCCAATACAAAAGATTACGCAGAAACTGTTGGGTATTATAATTACTCAACTATTGCAGAAAAAGAACATTATGACTCACAAAATAATACAACGGTTGCAACTACATATTATCTCACATATCAATATGCAGTTGACGGTAAAGCGTATTATGTAACCACTGATTACACAACTTCAATTGAGCCTTCATATGGTGAAGAAATAAAAATATTATATGATGCAGATAATCCTGAAAATGCCGTAGTTGGCGGACCTGCAAAACGAAGTAATTTCTTAATGATTTTCGGTATTTTCTTTATTCTTGGCTCATTCCCCTTTTTATTTGCTTTTTGGGGAAACCATAAGAAAACATCTAAGGTTGATAAAGCCGCCATACTTATGGGTTCAATAATTGCAGTTATGGGTTACGGGTCATTGGCAGTTATCTGCGGTGGATTTTCACCCGTTACAATCTTTAACTACATTGATTCTTCATTTATGCTTCCTATGATTATTCCTTTTTTAATGATTTTCGTAGGTGTATTTGCAGTTGTTAAAGGTATATTTTTCTATAAACCACAAGATTAATTTCTATAAGAGGTAAACTATGGCAAAGAAAGAAAACATCAGAAATTTTTCAATTATTGCTCACATTGACCACGGTAAGTCTACTCTTGCTGACAGACTTTTAGAGCTTACTGAAACTGTTGCAAAGCGTGATATGACAGAGCAACTGCTTGACAATATGGACCTTGAGCGTGAACGTGGTATTACCATTAAAGCACACGCAGTTAAACTTGACTATAAGGCTAAGGACGGCAAAACATACGAACTTAATCTTATTGACACTCCCGGTCACGTTGACTTCAATTACGAGGTTTCTCGCTCACTTGCTGCTTGTGAAGGTGCAGTACTTATTATTGACGCATCTCAAGGTGTTGAGGCACAGACACTTGCTAATACATATTTAGCACTTGACCACGACCTTGAATTAGTGCCTGTTATCAATAAAATTGACCTACCTGCTGCTGACCCCGACAGAGTTGCAAACGAGGTTGAAGAGGTTATTGGGCTTCCTTGTGACGAAGCGCCTAGAGTTTCTGCAAAAACAGGTGAAAATATTGGTGATGTACTTGAAAGCATTGTTTCTCTTGTTCCACCACCTGAAAATAACGACGACAAACCACTTCGTGCTCTTGTTTTTGACTCTGTTTACGACAGTTACAAAGGTGTTATTGTTTATGTGCGTGTTATGGACGGTAAAATCAAGCCGGGTGACACAATGCGAATGATGGCAACAGGTGCTGAGTTCAACGTTGTTGAAGTTGGATATATGCGTCCTAACGCTATGGAACCGCAAAAAGAGTTGACCTCTGGTGAAGTTGGTTATATTACTGCGTCAATCAAGACTGTCAGTGATGCACGAGTTGGTGACACAGTTACTACTGCTGAAAATCCTGCAAGTGAGGCTTTAGCAGGTTACAGAAAAGTAAATCCTATGGTGTTCTGTGGTGTTTACCCTGCTGATGGTGCTGACTATGAAAATCTTCGTGAGGCACTTGAAAAATTGCAGTTAAATGATGCAGCATTGTCGTTTGAACCTGAAACATCAGGCGCTTTGGGATTCGGTTTCCGTTGTGGCTTCTTAGGACTTTTACACCTTGAAATTATTCAGGAAAGACTTGAAAGAGAATACAATCTTGACCTTGTGACAACAATTCCAAGTGTTATTTATAAGGTTCACCTTACAAACGGTGAAGTTATTGAAATTGACAACCCAAGCCACTACCCTGACCCTGCAAACATTGACTATTGCGAAGAGCCAACAGTTGAGGCTCATATTTACGCACCACCTGAATACATTGGTGCTATTATGAATCTTTGTCAGGACAGACGCGGTGTTTATGTGAATACCACTCATCTCGCTAGTGACCGTGTTGATTTACACTATATCTTACCACTTAACGAAATCATTTACGATTTCTTTGATGTGCTTAAATCTCGCACTCGTGGTTATGCGTCATTTGACTATGAAATGAGTGATTATCAGCGTTCAAGCATTATTAAGCTTGACGTACTTCTCAATGGTGACATTATTGACGCACTTTCATTTATGATTCATAGTGAAAAGGCTTACGCAAAGGCTCGTAGAATTGCAGAAAAGCTTAAAGATAATATTCCTCGCCAGATGTTTGAAATTCCAATTCAGATGGCAATCGGTGGCAAGGTTATTGCCCGTGAAACCGTTAAGGCAATGCGAAAAGACGTTCTTGCAAAATGCTACGGCGGTGACATTACTCGTAAAAAGAAATTGCTTGAAAAACAGAAAGAAGGTAAAAAGCGCATGC
>CALBKQ010000087.1 GCA_937895645.1 uncultured Clostridia bacterium | reverse complement strand
TGCAAGGTCTTAAGAATAAAAAACTGTATGCTGTCAGCATATATCATCATTGTCCAATTAGTGTGTTTATTAGGTGAACATACCTTAATATTCGTACTAGAATTTTTCTTACAAAAAAAGGGAGAGTTTTGTGCAAAAACGCAGAGGTAAACAGATAAGGAATAAAATATTTAAAATCTACAATTGTTTGTTGGTGTCGGTTATGCTTATTGATTTTGTAATGTTTACTGATAAAGGGGAGCGTTTAATTAACGAAGATTTTGTTTGTGAGGCTCACTCTGATGGCAATTATGTTTTTGTTTTAGCAGATGGTCTTGGCGGACACGGTGGTGGGGATGTTGCATCAAAACTTGTTGCTGAAACAATTACATCATTGTTTGAAAATAATTGTTCAGTTAACTTTATTGATAAGTGCTTTATTGAAGCTCAAAAATTGTTACTTGAACATCAAAAATGCCAGCATACAAGTACTTCAATGAAAACTACGGCAGTAGTACTTTATATTAAAGACAATAAAATCAACTATGGTCATATAGGGGACTCAAGACTATATTTTATCAAAAAAGGAAAAATTATTTCTCGTACATTAGACCACAGTGTACCACAAATGTTGGTATTTTCAGGCGAGATAAAAGAAAAAGATATCCGTCATCATGAAGATAGAAACAGGTTATTAAGATGTATGGGTAATGAGTGGGATGATACCTGTCCTAAATATCAGATAGATGTACAAGATTTACAAGCAGAAAGGGGTATGAATTTCCTTCTGTGCAGTGATGGATTTTGGGAATGGATTACCGAAAAAGAAATACAGAAAATCCTGAAAAAAAGAATTTCTGCAAAAGAACAAATTGAAAAAATGTGTGAAACTGTATTGAAAAATGGCAAGGGCAAGAATATGGATAACTATTCTGCAATTTTGGTAAAGGTCAAAGGAGTTTAAGTTGATGGAAAGGCTTAAAGAACTATTTGATGTGCAAAAAATATTTGATTTTTTCATAGAATATTGGTATTTAATTTTAATATTTATTGTGGTACTTGTAACTATAACTATTCTTATTGTAGTGATTGTTAAAAAAGGTAAAAACAAGAAAAAAGAAAAAATTATAGTTGATTTATTAGATGAAAATGAATATGTAGTTTCAAAAAGAAAAAAGAATAAACCTATATCATTCATAGTTGAGAATAACACCAACGATAAACAATTTGATTATCTAATTACAAATAAGGTTATATGTGGCAGAGCAGATTTTTGTGACATTGTCTTTAATGATTCTAAAATGTCACGTTACCATTTTTGTATTCAAAAGCAGAAGAAAAAGTACATAATTACAGATATGAATTCTACAAATGGTACATATTTGAACGGAATAAAACTGATTGAGTCTAAAGAATTAAAAAACAGAGACCGAATATTTGCAGGGAATACGACTATTACAGTGATTTTTCAGGAGTAAGCAAATGTCAGGCGTAAGAAAAAACAAGAGACGATTGAAAAAAGAAATTAAATGTTTTAATAAAGTGCGTGAGCAATATGCCGTGACCGAAAATCTAAACGGGCAAAATCTTGCTTGTTATACACACATAGGAACAAGAGCGTACCAACAGGACTCATTTGCAATTCCGGTTCCCGAATTGTTTGATAATAATAAATGTAATATTTGCGTGTTGTCAGATGGTATGGGTGGACTTGAAGGCGGAGAGATTGCGAGTCGAGTATGTGTTGAAACAACAATAACGGATTTTTATAATGATGAAGCCAAAACAATACCAAATTTTTTGCGTGAAGAGATTTACAAAATTGATGGTCTTGTTGCAAATTTGAAAGATAAAAACGGCAATAAATTAGATGCAGGTGCAACCTTTATAGCAACTGTTTTTGATAATGAAAAAATGTACTGGGCAAGTGTTGGTGACAGTCGTATATATCTTATCAGAAACAATACAATAACTGCATTTAACGAGGACCATAATTATTACAAAAAACTTAAAGAAAGAGTTAGAAGGGGCGAGATAACTCAAGTTCTTGCAGATAATGATAAGACTAAAGACGCCCTTATCAGTTACATTGGCATAAATGGTGTGGAACTCATTGATATGAACGAGGAACCTTTCGTTATGCAAGAAGATGACATAATTCTTTTGTGTAGCGATGGGCTATTCAAAAGTTTAAGTGAAGAAGCCATTGTAATGATAATCAATGAATTTCGCGAAAATATTTCAATAGCAGCTAAAATGCTGGTTTATACGGCTGTTGATAACCGACCATATGGTCAGGATAACACTACGGTTATAATTTTTAAATATAACAATAAAAAATAAAAGGAGATTTTATTATGAAATTAACAAGATGTGACAGAGGTCATTATTATGATGTGGAGAAGTTTGGTAAGTGCCCACAGTGTGGTACAGCAGACGATACTCCAACAATGGCACAAGTTAAGGATGAAGGTTGTCCACCAACTGAAAGAGAAATAATACCAAGCAATGCCCCTGAAACTAAACCAGCGTGGAAAAAGAAAGGCATAGAACCTGTTGTAGGCATGAGTGTAGGATAAGCGGAACAGAGCAGTACACCTGCGATAGCCGCAAGACCACTGCCGATAGCAAATGTTGTTGAGATCGTAGTATTTACATTGATACCCATGAGCTGTGCCGCACCCTTATCCTCACTCACTGCACGCATGGCCTTGCCCATCTTGGTCTTGCCGGTGAACAGCGTGAGCGCGATCATGATGATGATGTTCGCGGCGATGGTGACGAAGGTTTCGCTGGTGATATGCAGCTGACCGTCAAAGAGCGTCAGCGAGCCGAAGCTCACCAGGCTCGGATAGCTCTTGGGATTTGCGCCCCAGATGAGCAGCGCGATATTCTGCAGAAGCCAGCTCACGCCGATGGCGGTGATGAGCACGGACAG
>CALBKQ010000086.1 GCA_937895645.1 uncultured Clostridia bacterium | reverse complement strand
GAAGATTATATATAGTGTATGATGAGTTAATATCAAGTCCACGAACAGGGTAGGCGGTCATTAAAATTGCAGGAGCAGCAGCAATTTCACGACCGACAAGCACTTTTTGAACATTGCCGCCGGACAATTTTCTTACAACAGTGTGTGAATCAGGTGTATTTACCTTTAATTCTTCAATAATTTTGTCAGCAAGGTCTTGTGGGCGTTTTCTGTCAAGAAAAACTGACTTACCCTTACGATAACTACGAAGCATCATATTGTCAACAATATCCATATTGCCAACAAGTCCCATTCCAAGTCTGTCTTCAGGGACGAAAGAAAGACGAATACCAAGTTCACGAATTTCTCTTGGTGTTTTATCTTTTAAGTCTATTACTTCATCTTCTTTGAAAATGATTTTTTCGCTGTTTACAAGTTCTTTTATTTCCTTTTTAGTTAACTTTGTGAAGTCAATATCATTGCCTTTTTCATCAATAAAAGCGTTTTCATTGGCAAGTTCCATAACGCGTTTGTATGTTTTGTGGAAGAATGAAACAGGCTTATCTTTTTTAGGATGATAATAAATCAATTTACCACTTTCGTAGTTGTTAAGTCCAGCAATCGCTTCAAGTAATTCTTTTTGACCACTGCCTGCAATACCTGCAATACCAAGAATTTCGCCACCAAAAGCTTCAAAAGAAACATTGTCAACTACATTGTAGCCATCAGGATTTTTTACTGTTAAGTTTGAAACAGAAAGTCTTAATTTACTGTTTTTAGGCTCTGTACGGTTTATGTTAAGGTCAATCTTTTCACCAACCATCATCTCAGTAAGCTCTTTTTCAGAGGTTTCAGAAGTGTTTACTGTAGCAATATGGTCACCCTTACGCAAAACTGTTACTCTATCAGAGATTTCCATAACCTCATTTAATTTGTGTGTAATGATAATGATTGATTTACCATCATCTCTCATTGCGCTTAAAACTTTGAAAAGACTTCTAATTTCTTGTGGAGTTAAAACTGCTGTAGGCTCATCTAATATAAGAATATCAGCAC
>CALBKQ010000085.1 GCA_937895645.1 uncultured Clostridia bacterium | reverse complement strand
TGGGCAAAACAAAGGTTATCGCAGAAACAGGTGCAGGTCAGCACGGTGTTGCTCTTGCTACTGCGGCTGCATACTTCGGTCTTGAATGTGACATTTATATGGGCTCTGTTGATATTAAGAAACAAGCACCTAATGTTGCAAGAATGAAAATTCTTGGTGCAAATGTTGTTGAAGTTACTCACGGTTTACAGACTCTTAAAGAAGCGGTTGACGCTGCATTTGACGCGTACAGCAAAGAATATGAAAACTCAATTTATTGTATTGGCTCAGTTTTAGGCCCTCACCCATTCCCAATGATGGTACGTGATTTCCAGAGTGTTGTTGGTATTGAAGCACGTGAGCAATTTATTGAAATGACAGGTCATCTTCCTAACGCTATTGTTGCTTGTGTTGGTGGTGGTAGTAACGCAGCAGGTCTTTTTGCAGGTTTCTTAAATGACCCTGTTGACATTTATGGTATTGAGCCACTTGGTCGTGGTCCTAAACTTGGCGACCATGCTGCAAGTCTTAAATATGGTACTGAGGGCATTATGCATGGATTTAACAGCATTATGCTTAAAGATGAAAACGGTGAGCCTGCTCCTGTTTATTCAGTTGCTAGTGGCCTTGACTACCCATCATCTGGTCCTGAACACGCATTTTTACAGGAAATCGGCAGAGTTAAATATGATGTAATTGACGACGAAGAGACTATTGACGCATTTTTCAAACTTTCTCGTATGGAAGGTATTATTCCTGCTATTGAGAGTTCTCACGCTGTTGCATACGGTATGAAACTTGCAAAGACAATGGAACACGGGTCAATCCTTATCAACCTTTCAGGTCGCGGCGATAAAGATATGGACTATGTTATTGAAAATTACGGAATCAGATAAATTGCGAACAGCGAGGTTTTACCTCGCTGTTTTTATTTTCAAAATACTTGATTTACAAATTAAAACATACTATAATAATTAAGCATTCTTTTTCGAGATGTAGCGCAGGTGGTAGCGCGCCACGTTCGGGACGTGGATGCCGCAAGTTCGAATCTTGTCATCTCGACCAATAAAAATCCCGACTACTTTTTGTAGTCGGGTCTTACTTTTTAAGGTGAATTTATGAGCAGACGAAATGTTGATATGGTCAGCGGACCAATTTTCAAAAATATTATATCTTATACTATCCCAATAATCTTTACAGGGATTTTGCAGTTGCTTTTCAATGCGGCTGACCTGATTGTTGTTGGGCAGTTTTGTGGTAGTATTTCTGTTGCTGCAGTTGGTGCAACAGGGTCAATTACAAATCTTATTGTAAATCTTTTTGTAGGACTTTCAGTCGGCACAGGTGTTGCCGTTGCACAAGCCCTTGGTGCTAATGACACTAAAAAAGCACACCGTGCAGTACATACTGCAATCCCCACAGCACTTGTGGGCGGTGCAATTCTTACAATAATCGGTGTATTCTTTTCTAAAACTTTTCTTGTTTGGATGGGTACACCCCAAGATGTCCTTCCCCTCTCAGCTCTTTATATGAAGATTTATTTTGCTGGAATAATCTTTATGATGATTTACAACTTCTGCGCATCTATTCTTCGTGCTACGGGAGACACAAAATCGCCACTTATATTTTTAACTGTTGCGGGAGTTATAAATGTTGGATTAAACGTTATTTTTGTAACCGTTTTCCATTTGAATGTTGCCGGTGTTGCATTGGCAACAACTATTTCACAAGGTGTTTCAGCAACACTTGTAGTTCTTGCGCTTGTTAAGAGAAGTGATGCTTGTCAACTTCATTTTTCACAACTTAAGTTTTACAAAGACGAGTTTTTACAGATTCTGAAAATCGGTTTACCTGCAGGTATTCAGGGCTCACTTTTTTCTGTTTCAAACGTTATTATTCAGTCATCTATAAACTCATTCGGCTCTGCAGTTATGTCAGGTAACGCTGCTGCACTTAACATTGAGGGCTTTATTTATATTGTTCTTAATGCATTCCATCAGACAACTCTTAACTTTACAGGGCAGAATGTAGGCGCTAATAAATACCGTCGTGCAAAAAAGGTGTTTCTTATATGCCTTATCTGTGTATTTGTAATTGGTATTGTTTTATCACTTACTATGTATCTTTTAGGACCACAGTTATTATCAATTTATATTACCGACTCACAAGAAGCCATTGAATGTGGACTTTTAAGAATGAGTTGCTTGTTTATTCCGTATTTCCTTTTAGGGCTTATGGATGTTTCAGGCGGTGGACTTCGTGGTATGGGCGTTTCAGTTGCCCCTATGGTTATTTCGGTTATTGGTGTATGCGGATTCAGAATCGGTTGGATTTACACCATTTTCCAGTTACCACAATTTCACACGCCAGAATGGTTGTATCACTCCTACACAATCTCGTGGGGCATTACATTTGTTGCACAAACAATTGCATATTTTATAATTTATAATAAGAAAAAGAAACGTAAGCAATAAAAGAAAGCGAGATGGGTTACCATCTCGCTTTTTTCGACAAAAAATGGCGCCTTTGCAGACACCCAACATATTAATAATATCAAATTAAAAAGCAAAAGTCAATAGATTTTTCATATTTTCAGTAGCATTATGCACAAAATCTACTTAATAAACAATTAAAAACTATCAACTTTATACAAAATTACATATTGTTTTTTTACTTTTTCTATGTTATATTATAGACACAGAAAGGAAAAGGTGATTCCAATGTACAGGTAAAAGCCAAAACCTAGCAAACCAAAAGGTTAAGCAAAAAAGGACAAAGGTGGTTCCAATGTACAAGTAAAAACCTTAATTCAATCTTAAAGAAAAGGTTAAAAGCAAATTAAGTTCAGCTACCTGAGTAAAAAGATTGAAGCCTAACGACTTTTTGAAAAATGAATATTCCTACACAAAAAAGTTTATCTCACTTACGAGATTTAATATAGATTATGAAGGAAAGTTTTTAGGTGGTATGGAATGTAAGAGTTATCAAAAGGTCGGAACATAAGAAAGAGAGGTACACAAAATGAAGTTAGATATCAAGAGTGAACAGAAATAACCCTCCAAGCCACGTGAAAGATGTGTAAAGAAACATCGGCTTTGAGGGTTATTTCTTTTTGCTCTTTTTTATGAGTCACCTAAGAGGTGATTTTTTTATGCCTTTTTACCAATATTTTCTTGACATACATTTAGTGTGGTAATATAATTTAATAGTTACAAATCTCAGTCAAACAATATTTTTGAAAGGAGGCAGAAAAATGATTACAAATTGGTCAAATTACCGTGAAAACAAAACAACTCTTTACTATTCTGCCTTCCAATACATTCCCTGTTCTTGCGAATAATTTTATTCAGGATTTGTATTTTTCGTCACTGTAGGCAGAAGTGCCTACTTTTTTTATTTTTATAGGAGGAAATTATGAGGTGGATTAAACTTCACGAGCCTGTTAAGGTTCCTGTACTTAAAAATGTTATATTTGCCTTGAAACTTGTCTGGGAAGCCGACAAAAGTCTTTTAATTGGCTATTTTGTTACAGAAATCTCTAACAAGGTTTTATCAATGTATGTTCAGAACATCTTGTTCTTGAAAGTATTGTTAAGCATTATTGACGGTAATGCGGACTTCAAAACATACTTTACATATCTTTTGCTATTCTTCGGAATATACCTTGTGGTCAATGTAATCTCTGCTTATGCCACCCGTCAACGACTTGTGGCAGCAAAAGTTGTACTTAAAAAAGTGAATAACAAAATTTTTGAAAAGGCTACTCAACTTGATGTGAGTTGTTATGAAAATCCCGATTTCTACGACAAATATCAGCGTGCAACACTTGTTCTTTCTTCAAGCTATTACGACTTGATTTGTTGGGATGTAGCAGCAGTTGTGGGCGGAATAATTGCACTTATCTGCGTTATTACAACAGTTATAGTTGTTAACCCAATGTATCTGCTATTCTTGTTGCCTGTTACACTTGTATTTGCTATTGAATTAGCAAAAAGTAAAGCAGTTTACAAACGTGACCTTGAGATGACCAAAAACAACAGAATTAAAGCATATATTCAACGAACAATGTTCTTGAAAGAGTTTTCAAAAGATATGCGAACATCAAACATTTTCGCTGTTCTTACTAAACGATTTAAGGCGGCAATTAATGCTAATATTTTAATTCTTAAAAGTTATGGTGTAAAACTGTTTATTTACAGTATGGTCAGTTCACTTTTCAGTGATTTTATTCCGATTATCGGCACTTATGCTTTTGCGGGATATCAATTTATCTTTACACAAGCACTTTCAATTTCAGGATTTTCAGTTGTTCTTGCGTCAATTAACTCTGTCCGTGATTCAACGCTAAGTATTGCGGAGGGCTTTGACGAAATGACTCAAATGGCACTTTTCTTCCAGAATCTGCGTGATTTCTTTGGCTATGAGCCAAAAATCACAGATGGCGGAAAAGATGCAGAAGAATTTCAGAGTATTGAGTTCAGGAATGTGTCATTTACTTACCCTGACACAACAAAAGAAATTCTTAAAAATGTTTCGTTCAAGATTAATAAAGGTGAAACTATTGCTATTGTTGGTGTTAACGGTGCAGGTAAATCGACACTTGTTAAACTATTACTTCGTTTTTATGATGCAAACGAGGGTGAAATCTTTTACAACGGTATAAATGTTAAAGAGTATAATGTTGCATCTCTTCGCAACGCTTTTGCTACTGTTTTTCAGGATTACAAAAATTTTGCAGTATCTGTAAATGAAAATATTATGTGTCACGAATGTAGTGATGAAGAAAAGAAGATTGCAGAAAAAGCACTTAAACAAAGTGGTGTATGGGAGAAGATTTCAAGTCTTCCAAAGGGTGCAGATACCGTACTTACCCGTGAATTTGAGATTGACGGTGCAGGTCTTTCAGGTGGCGAAAATCAAAAGGTTTCTGCCGCACGACTTTTTGCACGTGACTTTGAAATTGCAATTCTTGACGAGCCAAGTTCTGCACTTGACCCTATTGCAGAATACAAAATGTATGAAAATCTTATAGATGTTACAAAAGACAAAACTGTTATTTATATTTCTCACCGTCTTTCAAGTGCTGTACTTTCTGACAGAATTTATGTGCTTGGTAATGGCACAATTCTTGAATCAGGTAGCCACGCTGAACTTATGACACAAGGCGGAGAATACAGTAAAATGTTCACTTTACAGGCATCAAGTTACAAAGGTGAAAGTGAGGTGAGTGAAAATGTTTAAGAAAAAAGAAAAAGAAAAGACACTTCACTCAATGCCTTCAAATATTTTCTTCTTTGTAAAACTTCTTTTCAGCGTATCTCCCCTTTTAGTCCTTGGCGAATTCTTATGGGGTCTTTTAATGATTTTGCCAAACAACCTTATTAAAGTTATTGGCGTTAAATACATTATTGACGTGGTAACTGAGGGCAAAGACCTTGAAAGAATTTTTGGTGCAGTTGCAATTATTGCCATAGTTTTAGTTGTTTCTACGTCAATTTCCTGGTTGTTTCGCGAGTTTTTTTGGAATGTTGAGCGTGAAAAAGTTTATTTTGGTCTTAATAAAAAACTTTATGACAAGGCAAGAAGTCTTGACCTTGAATCTTATGACAACCCTGAATTCTACAACAATTTTATTCTCACTATTGAGTCCTCATCGGCAACTATTCAAAATCTTTTAGGGCTTGTAAGAATGTATGTAGGTCACATTATTTCACTTGTTGCGGTGGCGTCAGTGTTATTCACCATTGACCCTTGGTGTCTTGTGATTATTCTTGTTGTAATCTGCGTGTTTTTACCAATCAGTAAACGAGTTGGCGAACTTATGATGGAGCGTAGAATTGAAAACGCAAAATTTCACCGTCGCTCTGACTATTTTCAACGAGTTTTCTATTTGCAGGATTATGCAAAAGAAGTGCGAATGAACAACATTTCACCGCTTCTTATTGACCGTTACAACGACGCAGCGGACGATGTTATTAACAATCAGAAAAAGTACTGGAATAAGATTTCGGCACTTAACTGTTTACAGACAGTAGGTGTGCAAGGACTTGGATTTTTATTTATACTCCCCTTGTATCTGGGCTATTGTGTGCTTGTTAAAGAAACACTTACCCCTGGTGATTTTGTTGCAACATTTAATGGTGCTCACGCGGCTGC
>CALBKQ010000084.1 GCA_937895645.1 uncultured Clostridia bacterium | reverse complement strand
CCTGCATTATTAAGTGCCTCGTAAGCCATACCACCGGTAAGAGCACCATCACCAATTACAGCGATTGTGTAATCTGACTTTCCAAGTCGTTTATTAGCCTCTGCAATACCTAATGCAGAAGAAATTGAAGTGCTTGAATGACCACTATAAAAAGTATCGTGTTGGCTTTCATTTGGTGCACAGAACCCAGAAATACCATTTTCAGTTCTTAATGTGTCAAACTCATTGACTCTGCCTGTAAGAAGTTTATGGGCATAAACCTGATGACCTACATCCCATACAAACTTGTCATTTGGAGAGTTAAACATTCTATGCATAGCAATAGACAACTCAACAACACCGAGATTAGAAGATAAATGACCACCATTCTGTGAAACGGTTTTAATCGTTTTACTCCTTATTTCAGTTGCAAGAATTTCAAGTTCGTTCATATTCATTTTTTTCAAATCATCAGGCAAATTAAATTTACCTAAAAATTTAAAATTTTCCAAAACATTTACTCCAATCAGTTTTTTCTATCAATAAGCATAAATGCAATATTTTTTAATAGTTCTGTGTCGTTTTCGAAGGCACTTAATGCCGATATGGCATTATCTGTATATTTTTTTACTAACTCTTTTGATTTTTCAAGACCAAAATATTTAACAATTGTTGATTTATCATTTTTTTCATCACTACCAACAGGTTTCCCAAGTGAGTCGGAATCACCCTCAATATCAAGAATATCATCTTGTATTTGAAAAGCAATTCCAAGATTTTCAGCATAATCAATAGCAGCGTTAATCTTTTCTTCCTTATATTCCTTTGCAGTTAAACAACCTAACACACAGGAAGCTTTAATAAGTCCACAAGTCTTTAGTGAATACATTTTAAGAATTTCATCAACAGTAGGTCTTTCTTCTTCAAATTGGAGGTCTAATACCTGACCGCCAACCATTCCATTAATTCCAGCAAATGATGATAAAAACATAACTGCGCGCACAATATTTTCATCAGGAATATCTTTACAAGCAGATAAAACTCCAAAAGCTTCAGTGAGTAATGCATCACCTGCTAAAAGTGCATTATCTTCATCGAATGCCTTGTGACATGAAGGTTTACCTCGGCGCATATCATCGTCATCCATACATGGCAAATCATCGTGAATTAGCGAGTAAGTATGAATCATCTCAACTGCACATCCAAAATCAAGTGCAGTGTCAATATTTCCATTTACGGCTTTAGAGAATTCAATAGTAAGAATAGGTCTTATTCTTTTACCACCATTTGAAATGCTGTATTTCATTGCATCAAGCACTTTTGATGGTAATTTTTCGTCGAGCAAAATATTTAATCTGTTACTTACAATTTTTGCCTGTGTATTAACATAAGATTTAATATCAGTCATTGTTTTTGACCTCATTTATATCAATAATTTTCTGTTTTGCATCATTCAATTTATGCATACAAAACTCTGAAAGTTTAACGCCTTCTTCGTAAAGTTTCATTGATTCTTCAAGCGGCATTGAACCCTCTTCAAGCTTTGAAACTATTTCTTCAAGGCGTTTAGTCGCCTGTTCATAAGTAATTTTCATAATTACACCTCTGTAATTTTTGCTTTAGCGTTTCCGTCAGCAAATTGTATAGAAATACTATCTCCAACTGATAAATCTTTTGAATTAACAATTATATTCTCATCTTTTTTTGTTATTGAATAACCACGAGCCAATACTTTTAACGGACTCAATGAATCAAGTTTTGAACAAAGCATAGCAAAATCGGATGAGTATTTTGTAAATATATCTTTGAAATTATTATTGATTCTTGAAATCAATGTATCAAGATACAACTCACAGTTTTCTGTAATCTTTTCAGGATTTTTAAGTACTGGCGATTTTGTAAGTTGTTCAAGATTGTGTTGCTTTTCTTTAATATCATTTTCAATCGCATTATCTAACGCAATTTTAAGTGCAGATATATAATATTTTTGTTCACGTATATCTGGGACTGCTAATTCTGCAGCTGCCGATGGAGTTGGCGCTCTTAAATCTGCAACAAAATCACAGATAGTAAAGTCTGTTTCGTGACCAACACCTGAAATAATAGGAATTTGAGATTCAAATATTGTATATGCAAGTTTTTCGTCATTAAATGGCCACAAATCCTCTGTAGAACCACCACCGCGAGCAATTATAATAACATCAACATCTGTATTGTTAAGTTTTTTAATCGCATCAATTATTGTTGGTGCAGCACTATCTCCTTGCACCTGTACACCTGCAAAAATAACTTCTGCTATTGGAAAGCGTCTATTAAGAACATTGAGTACGTCTTGAACAGCTGCACCCGTCGGCGAAGAAATAACACCAATTTTTTCAGGAATTTGTGGTATTAGTAACTTGTGTTCTGCATCAAATAATCCTGCTTTTGAAAGTTTTTCTTTCATCTGTTCAAAAGCAACTGCCAAAGCACCAACACCGTCAGGTTGCATATCATCAATATAAAGCTGGTATCTGCCATCACGCTCATAAATTGAAACACGCCCCCTGATAATAACTGACATTCCGTTTTCGGGCTTGAATTTAAGCTTTGATGCATTACCTGCAAACATAACAGCACTTATAACAGATTGATTATCTTTAATGCTCATATAAAGGTGTCCGCTACGATAATGGTCAATAAAATTTGAAATTTCACCCACTACAAATACATTACTAAGCGCAATATCTTGCTCAATAATAGACTTTGCATAAGTATTCAATTGTGTAACAGTTAAAATCAAAGGAGTTTGCATGTAATTATTCCTTATTACAAATTGAAGATAAAATTGCTATACCACAAGCATTATCAGAAGAAAACTGTGGTTCTGCAAAAAAAGCGTTGTATCTATTCATAAAATCATTACGTATAATAGAATTTGACATTACACCACCAGAAAAAATTAATGGTAAATTGCCATGTTCAGTAATAATTTCATTTACAGTATCATCAAGGGCTGAACGAATATAATTTATGCAATAAAATGCAATATTTTCAGGATTTTTGTCATCATCGAACATTTTTTTGCACTTATTCTCAACACCTGAAAGACTGAAATTACCATCGCGACGAAATACTTTTTCTTTTTTTAGAGGAAGTTTACTTTTTAACGCCATTTTTTCTAGTTCAGGACCACAAGGAAAAGTTAGCCCTAGCATTACACCTATTCTATCAATGGCTTGTCCTGCTTTCAAATCAAGAGAATTAGAAATGATTTTTGTCTTAAAATACTTGTCACCGGGTGTAACTTTTAATACTTGAGAAGTACCACCTGAAATATGAAAAGCAAAAAAATCTTCTTTAATTAAATTAAGCTTATCTGTAGAATATAGAGCCGCTGCAATATGCCCATCCTGATGTGAAAATTTATATTATGGAATGTGCATAAACGAGGAAACAGCTTCAGCAACAGATAAACCTGCTAAGAAACAAGGCATATATGAGCCTTCTTCATTACAAGGCTTAATGGAAACACCAACACTTGAAATATTACCATTAAATTCATCTATTAAATCATTTATAAGTTGTGGCAACTGGACGGTATGATGAAAAACTGCATCACTTTGTCTTATTCCTTTTTCACCTGATTTAACAGGTAAAAGCTTTTTTCGACTAATAACTGAATTTGTAACATCATCATAAACTGCAACAGATGTAGTGTAATTGCTCGTGTCAATTCCTAAATGATAACTCATTACGCATCAATCTCTTTTACAACTTTACCTAGGACACCATTAATAAAAGATGCGTCCTCTTTTGTTGCAAATTTTTTTGCCAGTTCAACCGCTTCATTGATTGCAACCCCATTAGGAACTGATGGAACATAAAAAATTTCACAAATAGCAAGACGGAAAATTGCAAGTGAAACTTTCGGGAGTCTGGTTAAAGACCAGCCAATTGAGTTTTCAGTTATAATTTTATCAATTTTTTCTAAGTGTTCGTAAGTTAAGTGCGCAACTGAGAAAGCGTAAGTATTTTCTTCAATTAATCTAGCTTCAACGGCATTTTCAATAACTTTATCAACTGATAATTCATCATTAAAAATCTTTTCAAATATAAGCGTAAAAGCAAGTTCTCTTTCTTCTTTTCTTGTCATAATATCCTCCAAAAAATATACGCTCCCCGTCAGAAAAACAGGGAGCGTTCTAAATTTTCTGCGGTTCGAAATGTATATACATAGAATTTATGTATATTTTATCACTAAATCCGCAAAATTTCAATAGAAAATTACATATATTATGCCATTATTTTGTCTCAATAATTGTTATTTTATCAGCAGTAAGCTTAGTTTTTGAAATAACAATATCTTTAATTTTAATTACAGTCTTATCATTAATGATATCTTTTGGCAATATAATCTCAATTGAATCATCACTATATGTTACAAGACATTTTGAATCTGTTTGTGCAGATATAAGATTTTCAATATCGTTTTCCGTTTTAATTTGTTCTGAAATTTTTGTAAGCTTTTCCCGTGCAGATGCTTTTGTATCATTATCAACATTTGTATCTGCAATTATTGATGACAAATATTCTTTAGCAGAATCATGTGCTTTTTTTCGATTTATTTCTGCTGTTTCAAAATAATTTTCAGTTTGAACTGAATCTGAATTCACATACTGTGCATCACCTAAGTTTGCTTCATATGTAACTTCTGGTTCAGTTGTATTTCCTTGTGGTTTAGTATAATACCAGTTGACAAAAACTGCTAAGCCCAATGCAAACACGAGGCTGAAAGTTAATAGTTGTTTTCTGCTAATAATTTTACTTTTCATTTTATTCCTCCATATATGATAATTTTGATATAGATATTCTTGATGTGCTGATATTAAGAACTGCACTTATTGCAGAGTATATCTGGTTTTGCACTGTTGAATTATTCCCGCCCTGACACACTATTGCAACTCCCCTGACTTTTGGTTCAATGGTTTTTATTAGAAGACCCGTATCATTACTGTCTTTTTCAATAATTACATAATCATTTTCTGTAGTGCTATCATCACTTGTATCGTTATTTTTTCTTGAATTCTTATCATTTGTGGCATAGATATATTCAGTTGTTTCAGAAAGAGTAATCATTACTTTTGCTTTTCCGGCACCATCAATACATTCGACGATTTCAGTAACTTTTTCTTCAAGATAAGCACAATATTCTTCTGTTGACATTTCCTCTTTAATCTCATTCTTTTTGGAATCGATAGAATTAAAATCCAACTCAGAAATAAATATTAAAACTATTATCATAAATCCAGCAACAACTATCAAGGCAAGTTTTTTATTGTTCTTGATTACATTGGATTTTTGAAAAAGAGATTTAAGAAAAGTCATTTAACAACCACCTCGTAACCAAGTTCTTGTTTTAGTTTTACTTTTATAGCTTCAATTTTTTTATTATTATCTATATCAATTTCAATAGTTTCAACACATAAATAACCATCATTATCTATAATTGAAACTGTATCGCAAGAAAGAACCTCTACCCCTTCTTTTTTGCATTCATTTTCTATTGATATCTCAATGATTTGTTCATACCCATTTTGATAAATTTCATTATACTCAGTTGGTGTGTCTATTAAAATATCGTCAAAATCATTGTTAAAAAGTGATTGTACAGGCATTATAGTATAAAATAATACGAATAATGTAAAAAAAATATTCAGTACTTTATTTAATGAAGAATTTGATAACAGTATTCTAAATAAAGATGTAATCGCTGTTGCGCCACAAAGTGACAACATCCACATTTTGAAATAATCCATATTATTTACCCATCATAATTATTACACCTGTCGAAATAACAAGCACAAAAGTAACAAAAAATAGAATAGTATTAAGTAAAGAAACGACAGACGAAAGACTGTCAAGAGTGTCTGTAATATTATTGATGCCAAGCATTGACGATATTACTGAACAAAATTGTAACGAAAAATACCATATTAATAGTTCAGCCATTACAGGTAAGTTAATAAGTATAATAACTATTATTACAAAAACACCTAGAGTATTTTTCATTATTACAAAACTACTAAAAACAGATGATAATGCATCACCTACTCCTGCTCCAACAACAGGAACAAAAGCACCTGAAACAAATTTTATACCTCTTAACACAATACTGTCAGATGAACTAGCAAGTATACTTTGAGTTGTCAATAAACCTGTGTAAACCGTTGAAAACAAAGCAAGAATAACAACTATACATCTTCTGAAACCTGCAACAATTCTTTCACGAAAGTTTTCAAAAGAAAATGAAGATAAAATATTAAAAGATAGTATTGCACTAACACATGGCATAAAAAATTTATCTGCAACAGTTGTTATAATCGATGATGAAAAAATTGAAAAAGAGTTGTATGTAATTGCCAGTCCCGGGTTCCGTGATGCAACAATAATTGCAGTCATAACAGGCAGATATGAATTAACAAATATCATTGACGTTTTAATGCCTGTTGCAACATCTGTAATTATTCTGCTAATTGGTACAAGTACAACTGATAACACTGTCAATACACCAACAAAACAAATGATGTTATGTATTCTTTCGGATTCTTTCAGGAATGCAGATGCAATGGAAATAATTAATAATATTGCAATAATAACTATTATCTGTTGGAATACTTTAATACCTGAATTTAAGCTAATGTCAATCAAAAACTCAATTACACGAGTAGGACTTAAATCAAACAAATCCGCAAAACTAATTTCATCTATTCCTAAATCATTAAGATAGTCTTTTGTTTGATTATCAATTTCACCCCATAAAGAATTTACATCTACTTTAGATGCGGATACATTAACTACAAACATGTTTAGCAACGCAAAAACTATAAGAATTACTGTTATAAACTTCTTCATATTATTCAACAAATTTCATACAGAATAAAATCAACCCATTGAGTATAGGCAACGAAAGAAAAATAATTAAAAATTTTGACGATATTGATATAACTCCGGCCAAGGATTTTTCACCTGAATCAATAAGTGTATCACAGATAAAGTCTGTAATAATTGCAATCCCCGTTACTTTTAACAATAAATTAATATGTTCAGTTTTGATATTAAAAACAGAAAAAACGGATAAAATATTTGAAATAAAACCCGCAATATCATCAATTAGTAATGCAAAAATCAATATAACAGTACAAACTCGCATTAAAAGAACGTATTCAGGTCTGTATGATTTTAGAATTACTGAAAAACATAAATGAATTAAGGCAATTATTCCAATTTTCAAGAAGATAATCATAAATTAAATATTGATTTTAATTCGTCGAATACTGATGCAACTTGAGGAACAAGCATTGCAATAATAACTATTATCCCCGTCAGCACTGTTAGTGTTGCAAATTCTTCGCGACCTGTTTTTGAAAGTAATTGTTGCAAAACAGCAACAATTAACCCTATTCCTGCAATCTTAAAAAGAAATGTTATATCCATTTTAACTCCATTAAGCTATAATTATTGAAATCAGTAATCCGACACCTATTAACAATGTTGAAGTGCACCTGCATTTTGATTTTTCACTCTTTTCTAATAGTGAATACTTTTTTTCAAATAGTTTTTTATATAATTCGCAATTAACTACCTGACCATTTGTATCTGATGTGCCAAGAGTTGAGAAAAAACCTTTTATGTATTCTATATCTTCATTATCAAAGCCCAAAAATATACTTTTATTTGAAAAAACTTCATTCAAAGTTTTGTGATAATCATCCACACCTTTTTTGATATCGTCCAAAAAAGTTAAATACGTATAATTATCAGAACAACAAACCACATTAAAAAGTTCTGAAATACTCATATTTTTATATTCAATTAAAATTTTAATGTTTTCTATTAGCAATATAAGTTGCATTACTGATTTACTATGGTTTTTAATTTGCTTTATATATGTCTGCGATATTACTGCGCATATTAACAAAGTCATAGTGATTGCTATTGTTTTCATCAAAAACCTCATCTGCATTAATAATTTTACTGATTTTACAAGGAGTTGAAGAGTCTGTTAGGAATAATATTTTGTCAATTGCATTCAGTTCAAAAAAAGCCTTAAATACTTTTTTATTCTTTAATTCCTCAACGCTATCAGCATGAAGACTAAGTGCAAATTTTGTTCCGCAGTTAACACCATCAAGGACTTCACCTGCTTCTTCAGGAGTGCCAATTTCGTCGCAGATAATAACATCTGGCGACAATGTACGTACTGCCATTGAAATGCCCTGTCCTTTTGGGAAACCGAGTAATACATCGGTATTTGGCCCTAAAGTTTTAATATCTTGCTGTGATGGAAATAACTCCTTTCTCTCATCTACAACACAGATTTTATGATATTTGCCCATTCTTCCTGATGATAACTGAAAAGCCAAATCTCGTAGCATAGTCGTTTTACCTGATGAAGGTGGACCTACAATTAAAAGGTTTTTAAGCCTACCTTTATATACTACGTTAAATATCGGCTCTGACACGCCCTGAACTGTACGCGGTATTCGTATATTTATACTATTGATGTTCTTTATGCTTTTCACTTGCTCTTTATCGTACACAGCAGTGCCGCAGAGACCAACTCTCGACCCATTTGGTAATGTTACATAACCATTTATAATATCTTCATAATGACTATGCATTGAATAACCACACATTTTATTGATTGTATCAATAATTTCATTTTCACTAGAAATTATACAGTTTGAAGAATATATGTAACTTGTTTTCCCACTTAGCGTTAAAAAACTGCTTCCAGTTGGTGTTACAATTACTACAGGACGGTCTGACCGAAGTCTTATTTCTTGAATATTTTCAATCATTGGTTCACTCATTTTTTTAAGGTACATTTGAATTCTTGGTGAAATATATGAAATTATATTATTAAAATTATCTGCAAAGGATTTGTCCATTTAATCACCTCAGTAATTTCTATGAACACTTGTCCCCTATTATTACAAAACTTTCTTGAAATGATATTTTTAATATGATATACTTAATTCAAACTAATTTTAAGGTGTAAAAAATGACGAATAAATTAAAACTAATATTAAAAGATAATAAATATGTTTACATTTCAGGCGGAGTTGCATTATTCATTATTCTGCTTGTGTATTTTTGTTATGAAATAATTCCATTTGGTGAAAAAATCATTTATAGAATGGATTTATATCATCAATACGGTCCTTTATTTTCTGAACTTTATGACAGACTTACAAGTGCAGACTCACTTATATATTCTTGGAACAGTGGTCTTGGCAGTTCTTTTTTAGGAAATTTTTATAACTATTTATCAAGTCCTATTTCATTTATTGTCTTATTTTTCGGTCATGAAAATACTTTTGAAGCCGTAGCTGCAATGATAGCAATTAAAGCAGTTTTAAGTTCAATGGCTATGTCTTATTACCTGAAAAAATCTCAGAAAGCTAATGGCTTTTCAATAGTTGCATTTGGAATTATGTATGCTTTTTGTGGCTACTTTATTGCTTATTACTGGAATATTATGTGGATTGACGCAATGTATATTCTTCCATTCATAGTGTTAGGCATAGAAAAAATTATAAAAGAAGGTAAATGCTTAACATATATAATTTCATTAGCACTTGCAATTTTCTCAAACTATTATATTGGCTATATGCTTTGCATTTTCTCATGTGTTTATTTTATATACCATTATTTCTGCTCACTTAACGACATTAAACACAAAAAAATGATTTTACCTGAAACAAAAAGCTTTTTCAAAAGACTTTCAGACTCATTTTTCTGGAAAAGCGGTTTAAGATTTGCTTTATCATCTGTTGCGGTTGGGTTTATTCTTTTGTTTATGCTTATTCCACTTGCATATATTCTTAACTCCTCATCCGCTACCGCTGGCTCAACACCTGATGAATATAAGGCTTATTTCAGTATTTTTGACTTTCTTGCAAATCATCTTGCAGGACTTGAGCCAACAATCCGTAGTAGCGGTGAAGATGTTTTACCAAATGTATATTGTGGAATGCTCACTGTCCTTTTAATACCTTTATACCTTTTCTCAAGACGTATTTCTTCAACTGAAAAAATTGCATCAATAGTACTTCTTGCAGTAATGTATTTCAGTTTCAATATTAACTTTATAAATTTTTTCTGGCACGGATTTCATTTCCCAAATGATTTGCCTTACAGACAGTCCTTTATGTATTCGTTTATTCTTTTAATTATGGCTTTCAAAGCATTAAAAAACATTGATGAATACAACAAAAAACAAATTCTAGCTGTGGGCGTTTCAGTTATAGCTTTTGTAATTTTAACGCAAAAGTTAGGTTCAAAAAATGTTGATGACTTTACTGTATTTGTAACAATTGCATTTACTGTACTTTTAACGATTGTTCTCGGTCTTATTATCAGTAAAAAGGCTCAGGTTTTTGCTTTGTCAATTATGCTTATATGTTCAGTTGCAGCAGAAACAATATCAGCAAATACTGACCATTATGTTGCAAACCAATCAAAAGAATCATTTTCTGCCGACTATAACGATTTCAAATCGCTACAAAAAGAAGTTGCGAATGACGACAGTCTGGTGTTCTACCGAGAAGAACTTACTAATTTAAGGTCACGAATGGACCCATGTTGGTACGGCTATAATGGTGCATCAACATTTACTTCAATGGCATACGAAAAAGTTTCAAATTTCCAGAAAGATTTTGGTCTTTATGGTAACAAAATTAATAGTTTCACTTATAATCCACAAACGCCTTTATATAATGCAATGTTTTCATTGAAGTATATTTATGATAAATCTGATTTAATTGGCAAAAGTCAATATTATACATTAAAAAATGAAAACAACACATTCAAAGTTTATGAGAATAACTATGTTTTGAATGTTGCTTACCCTGTATCTGACGAAATTATTGGTTGGAACGCATCTGATTACAACAATCCTGTTGAGGCACAAGAAGAATATTTTAAGTTCGCTACAGGTATTGATGGCCTTTATGAAAAAATTTATGACTATGAATTAATTTATGGTAACGTACTCTCAATTGATAAATTCAATATAATTAATGAAACATTTTCTCTTAATAAAATTGATGACAATTATGACGGTGCAGTTACCGTTGATATAACAGCTAAAAACAACTCAAATATTTATGTTTATGTTTATTCAAGAAATCTTGATACAGTATCGATACTTTCACAAGCACTTACAACAACTATGACAGTAAATGATGGTTATATTCTCGACTTAGGTTGTCATGCACCTGGTGAATTAATTTCGATAGAAATGCCATTAAAAGAAGGTTGCAATTCAGCAAGTGTAGATTTTGTAGTGTTTACAGTAAATCACGAAAAATTTGTTAAAGGATATAATAAACTTCAACAAGGTCAAATTGAATATACAAAATTTGATGATACGTTGATTACGGGTTCATTTGTTGCAGATAAAGATGAAGTTTTGTATACCTCAATACCTTATGATGAAAGTTGGAGTGTATATATCGACGGTAAAAGTGTTCATAAAGACAATATATTAGCAATATCTGACGCTTTAATTGGCGTAAAAGTGACTGAAGGTGAACACGAAATTACCTTTGTATACGAAGCACAAGGACTAAAAGAATGTATTGTAATTTCAACATTATTTGTAATTATACTTTTGATTTTCTACATTCTCAATTCTAGGAAATGGCTATTTTTCAAAAATAAGAAACCAAACTTATGGCAAAGAGTTTCTGTTGCTGAAGAAAATAAGAAATCACAAGACGGTTTTGAAGAAATTATATTCTTTGATAACAGTAAAATCGAAGACAACTCCCCAATTGATGATACAAAAGAATAAGTAAAAGGTGTCTGATTATTCAGACACCTTTGTTTTTTTACATTCTCTTGCTATTTACTTTTTTGTTGCAATGCTTATCAAAACTTGGGTTAAAAGCATAGAAGTTTCTGCTGTCGAGTCTGTCAGTCGCAAGTTGTAAGCCCTCACCAAATCTCTGATAATGGACTATTTCACGTTGGCGCAAGAATTTAATTGGCTCACGAACATCAGGATCATCAACAAGTCTTAAAATATTGTCATAAGTTGTTCTTGCTTTTTGCTCTGCAGCAAGGTCTTCGTGTAAGTCTGTTATTACATCACCTTTTGACTGCAGATATGCAGCTGTGAATGGTGCGCCACTCGCCGCAACCGGATACACGCCTGTTGTATGGTCAACAAAATACTTGTCAAAACCTGATTTTTTAATTTCTTCAATAGTAAGGTTTCGTGTTAATTGATATACTATTGCGCCTACCATTTCTAAGTGTGAAAGTTCTTCAGTACCGATGTCAGTTAGAAGACCTTTAAGTTCGGCATATGGCATTGAATATCTTTGTGAAAGATAACGCATTGAAGCTGCAAGTTCACCATCAGGACCGCCGAATTGGCTAATAATTATTTGTGCATATTTGGGATTTGGATTTTTAATATTTACAGGAAATTGTAATTTTTTTTCGTATTGAAACATTAACAATCACACTCCTTCATATATTCCCATGGCCAAGGGTTCTTAACCCATTTAAGTCCACTGCCTTCTTTATAATTTAATGGACCATAACATTCAACATATTCTTTTCTCAATTCTTTTGCTCTCTCAACATATTTTTGTTGCATTTCTAATGCTTTTTCATCACAAGGATGTGTATCAAGATACAAATGAAGTTCCCACGCAGCAAATTCTACTGCGGAGATTTCACGCATAAGTTTACATTTATCCACAACATTTACCTCCATAGAACTTTTTATCTAATTCAGGAAAGAGCGTTCCGTTACAAAGTGCATCATCACTTTTGTATGTGATTAACTCTGTCTGGAATGGTACATAAGCCATTGCAACAACCATATTACCAGGTAATTTTGGTAAGTTTGTGCAATCGCAATCAAAATCAAAGTATTCCATATTCCTACTCCTTTATTTTATTTGGTGTCTATACACCTTAATTCATCATATTCATTTATTTTCTTTTTGTTATTTATTGAAAATAATAAGTTAAAATGTTAAAATATAAAGATGAGGTGTGAATATGGGTAAAGATAATAAAGAAAAGAAAATAGTAACTATATTCAAAAAATTCATTGATGTTGATGAGTCAGTAAAAAGAATACCAATTTATTTCTTTTTAGTTTGCGTGTTACTTGTTGTATTAATATTCAAGTTAAGCCAAACAAATGAATATCTAAAAGTAATTGCAGAAAATGGTAAAAACAGTATTGAATATGAAACTTTTGACGATACTTTTATTGAAGTAATAACGGAAGAGAATAAGGATAAAGAAGATTATCTTCCTTTACTTGAAGAACTGACAGATGAAGAAACAACAAATGAATCAACAACTAAAAACCAAAATTATACTTCAAAAGAAACAACTACAAAATTAAATAAAGAAACTACGACTAAAAAGAATACAACTACACAAAACTTATATGATAATGTAGCAAGAAAAACTTATGTATTAAATATAAGCAGTAAGAAAATACATTTACCCGATTGCTCTTTTGTAGCAAGAACTAAAGAAGAAAATAAGAAAACGGTTAAGTTGTCTGACGATGAATTAAATCAATATAAAAACGATGGTTACACAATATGTAAAACTTGTGGAGGGAAATAAAATGAACATTAAAGATATTTTATCAAAGGTTGACCATACATTATTATCTCAAAGTGCTACTTGGGATGAAATCAAAGCAATTTGTGATGATGGAATAAAATACAACACAGCATCTGTTTGTATTCCTGCTTCTTATGTAAAACAAGCGAAAGAATATGTTGGTGATAATCTTGCGATTTGCACAGTTATTGGTTTTCCCAACGGATATTCAACAACTGCAACAAAAGTTTTTGAAACTGCAGATGCAGTAAAAAACGGTGCTGACGAAATCGATATGGTAATCAATGTTGGATGGTTGAAAGATAAAAGACATGATGATATTCTTAATGAAATTAATACTATTAAAGATGCTTGTAATGGCAAATTGTTAAAAGTAATTATCGAAACCTGTCTTCTTACTAATGAAGAAAAAATCAAAATGTGTGAAATTGTTTCAGTATCAAATGCAGATTACATTAAAACTTCAACAGGATTTTCAACTGGTGGTGCTACAAAAGAGGATATTGAACTTTTTGCAAAGCATACTACTAACGGCAAGAAAATTAAAGCAGCAGGCGGAATTGCATCTATTGAAGATGCAGAAGATTTTATAAAACTTGGTGCTTCAAGACTTGGCACTAGCAGAATTGTAAAAATAGTAAAAAACGAACAAGGTAGTGGCTATTAATGAATTATAGACGAATTTTCCTAATTGTTCTTGATAGTTTTGGTATCGGTAACGCACCTGACGCTGAAAACTTTGGCGATTCAGGGGCAAACACCCTTAAAAGTATTTCAAAATCAAAAAAATTTAAAATCCCTAACTTATACAAATTGGGTTTATGCAATATTGTTGGTGTAGAACTTAAAGATTACAATTCCCCAATCGGTAAATTTGGGGCTTTACAGGAATTATCTGCAGGCAAAGATACAACAATTGGTCATTTTGAAATTGCGGGTATTATTTCAAGTAAACCAATGCCAACATACCCTGACGGTTTTCCTGATGAAATAATCAAAGAATTCGAAAAACAAACAGGTTGCGGAACTCTTTGCAACAAAACATATTCAGGTACACAAGTTATTGCTGACTATGGTGAAGAACATATCAAAACGGGCAAACTGATTGTCTATACATCTGCTGACAGTGTTTTTCAGATTGCAGCACACATAGATGTTGTTTCACTCGAAAAGCTTTATGAATATTGCAGAATTGCAAGAAGAATTCTTAAAAGTGAACACGCAGTCGGTAGAGTAATTGCA
>CALBKQ010000083.1 GCA_937895645.1 uncultured Clostridia bacterium | reverse complement strand
ACATCGGATGAAGATGTTGATGAAGATGAAACCGAAGATTTTGCACCTGAATTGTAATTAAAAGAAAGGATAATTCCAATGACTATAGTAAAATTTAAAGGAAATGACCCTGCTTATGACAAAGTCATAAAACATCAAAAAGAACCAATTCGCTACATATCCAAAAAGAGATTTAAGAGCCTTGAATGTGATGAGAAAAACATTCAAGGCTTTTTTTATTTCAGGAAATCTCGCACAGAGAATACTATTCAGACTGAAAAGCAGTCTTTCGACTTGTTCAAAGAAAGACCTTTATTCTCTGCAGTAAGAGGATATGTAAAAGGAAATGATGACAACTATTACGCTATTATCAGACCAAGTTTCTTGCCATTCATCCTTTTAATAGCAATACTTCTCTGCTTGCTTACAATATTTCATCCAAACGAGCCAACGGTTGATGACGAACCTTGGAATCCCGTAATTGAACAGTTTGTGGACATTGAAGAAACAACAGAAGAAGCAGAAAGAAAGCAGATAAAAATATGTGGATTTACCGAATGGAATGTGAAAGCTGGCGAAACTGAAAAACTTCCAATTTCGCTTAAAAACCCTGACGGCAATCCCTGTTATTTTACCTTCATTATCACCTTGGAAGATGGAACTGTACTTTATGAGTCAGACAATGTTCCGCCCGGTAATGAAATCAAAAGAATCACAATCAATGAGCCTTTGGAAAAAGGTACATATACAGCTTATGTTTCCATTCTCACAAACGAGCTTGAAACAGGTGCGAAGATGAATTCAGCAGATACAAAAATTACAATCAATGCTATCTAACGGTTATACACAGGCAAGATAACCGAAGATATATATCTAAAAAATCAAACTAAAAAGTTAAAAAGGTAGGTAAAAAAATTATGAAAAAACTTATTACAATTATCACACTCGTTATGGCTCTTTGCCTTATGTCAGTAACTGCATTTGCAGGTGAACTTGACCAGGCCACCCCATCTGGCGACTCAACCGTATATTACAAAATCGGCGAATTCGGTAACCCAAATAATCTCGATGACCCAACGGACGATGAAGTATCAGGTACATACAAGGTAACAATCCCTGACTACATTGAAGCCGCTCCTATGAATGAAACTCCTGTTAAAGGAAGTTCTCATTCCATACAACACAACTCTTTCAGTTGACATCACATATGACAGCGAACTCAAATTGAAAGAAAACAACGATGTAACAATCGGCTATGGTCTTCAGGTGAATGGTGCAGACATTAACACAGGCGATACAATCCTTACAGTTGATGCAGGTAATCCAACAGGAGTAACAACTGTTGCTATCGGCGGTATTCTTACTGAAGCACCAATTTATTCAGGTATGTATGCAAATACTGCAAAATTCGTAGTATCTGTAGCCTAATCACTAATAGCCCCTTCTTGCCTTGGGGCTATTAATCTTAATTAAGGAGAAAAATGTATGAAAAAATTTATTTTAGTGCTTTGCGTTCTGCTCGCACTTCTTACGGCATTCCCTTTAACCTCCTTTGCAGCAGAAAGCAAAACGGCAACTTTAGATTACACGGTTGACAGTAGCTATACTGTCACAATCCCCGAATATATCGAAACTAACGCAGACGGACAAGAAGTAAGAATATCAAATGCAGTTATTCCTTTTGGATACGAGGTAGATATTACTGCTAATTTTGATAATCTGTTAAAACTTCGAGAAGTTAACAGCATTACTCTTCCACATACTCTGTACGCAGATGACGAAGAAGTAACATCTGGTGACAGCGTTCTCAAACAGATGGCAGGCGCAAGTGAAAATGTAACTACCACTCTTTCAGCAAAAGTTTCAACTGATGCTATTTATGCAGGTGTGTATACGGCAACCGTTAATTTCAATATTGAAGTTAAGGAAATTACACAGACGGATTACACGGTGGAAGAAATTGAAAACAATCCTCTGTTATATGGTATCGGCTTAACAAAACCCGAATATGTCGTTGCACAGTTCAGCGAAGATTATTCTACAGTTCTTGTCACCAAAAATGGCGATGATAGTGACGGTAGAATGAAAGGTTTTGAAGCACGACAATCTCCATTCTCTCTTAACAAGGAAACGCTTAAAACGGTGTTTGTCAAAGAAGGCGTAACAACCATTGCTTCATGTGCTTTCTATGAATGTGAAAACACAACACAAATCTCTTTGCCCGATGGAATCACGAAGATTGCTGATAACGCATTCTATCATTGTACAGCCCTTAAAGAAATCTATCTATCAGATACCATTTTAAAAATTGACCGTTTAGCATTTTCAGGTTGTAAAGCTCTT